>NZ_JHVK01000029.1 GCF_000620105.1 Microvirgula aerodenitrificans DSM 15089
TTCGATTGCAATTCATTCGGCCGGGAAAGCCGGTAGACAATGCACATATCGAAAGCTTCAATGGCCGGTTTCGGGAAGAGTGTCTGAACCAGCATGTCTTTCGGAACCTGCATGATGCCAAGCAGAAAATCGAAGCCTGGCGCCAGGATTACAACGCCGCTCGGCCACATAGTGCGCTGGGCTACCTGACCCCGGTCGAATACCGGGAGAAAAACCACCCACAACCAGTCCTGATTGCTAATTTATGACTGGGATACCGGGCGGGGGAAGGTCAATGTGGCCAGAATTGCCGGGCTCGTTCTCACGCATGTTCAGGATGATGAGCTGCTCAGCATGCTTGAGGTTTTAGTCTCCGTGCCGGGAGCAGAAGATGAGGCCGCATTTGCCCTAGGCCAACTTGCCGTCGCTGCAGCACTCGAAACACACGACCGGCCAGCCGCACTGGTGGCTTTTCATCGTGCACACGATTACATGCAGCAAGCCATAGCAGCAAGCGAGCGCAGGCAAGATGCCGCCCTGTACCAAACTTGCCTTAATGTGCTGCTCACCTTCCAGGAAGGAAGGCAGGATCGTCATTTGGGAGAGATGCTGGTCGAGCTCAGCAAGGCCGCGTTTGAGTATGCTGCTTGCCTGCTCCCATCCGATCGTCAGATCGATCACGATTCGTGGCTTGGTGCCTCATTACTGGAGGGGCTCCGCTGGTCTGCATTGGCAACG
Source organism: Microvirgula aerodenitrificans DSM 15089 (assembly GCF_000620105.1). Taxonomy (NCBI): domain Bacteria; kingdom Pseudomonadati; phylum Pseudomonadota; class Betaproteobacteria; order Neisseriales; family Aquaspirillaceae; genus Microvirgula; species Microvirgula aerodenitrificans. The sequence goes on from NZ_JHVK01000029.1 coordinate 718, forward strand.
AGGCTGGCTCAGCTTGACGTTAGCCTTCTGAAAAAAGCGTGGCTAAATGCAGCGCGAGTCATCGAAGAAGAGTTGTGCAAAGTCTTCGAGGCTAGCCGGTCGATCCTGCTGCATACATCATCAGGTGGTATAGAGGCGCTTGTTCGCCCGCGGATTGTCGGTTCGATTCAAGAGAACACCAACCAGTTAGATGTCCTGGATCAATGGCTGGAAGAGAATAATGATTCGCTCGATACACCGATTGCCATGAAGATACGGGCGGACATTACCTCGGCGATGGAGGCCGCCCTCTATCGAAACCCTACTAGGGCGGCGGCCGCACCAGCGACCGCCGCCGAGATACTCGCCAAGACGTCCCTTCCGACCGAACTGGTCGTGAGTGCAACTCAGGCCCTCGAAGTCGCAATCTCGACCTTGAACCTTGCCGTCACGGACCCCTTTGTGGTTGAAGTCTTCGAATCGATCCACAAGCAACTTCTCAACAACTCTGATTATTGCCACGCGGACAGGCAACAATTTTTTATCCAGATCCTGTACTACACCCTCTCGTTCGTCGCCTCGCGAGAGAACCAGACCCCCTCAGCGGTAACTGGGATCAACTATCTGTTCAATCGGAGCACCGATCATCCTCCGATAGAAGCAGATCTGCATAAGGATTATTTTGGATTTCTCCAGGCCACGCCGCTGCGAGAACTTACTCAGCGCGAGGCGACCGGCGTCGCACATGGTCGCGTTGATGTTCACTTCACCCGGAACGCAGTGAAAACCGTGGCAGAGCTCAAGAAAACACACGACGATCTCACCCTAATAGAGCTGGTCGACAAATTTGGCCTCCAGACGACCGCCTACCAGAGGACAAATGTGACCTTCTGCATCCTCATGGTATTGGATCTTGTTGATCGTGGAGGAGGAAGCGACCACCTTCGTAACCTGGTTACGGTACACCAGAAAACCCCGCCAAGTGGGAAAGCGGGGTATTCCGTGGTTGTTCTGAGGGTACAAGGACGGAAGCGGCCTCCTTCCAATCTCTAATCTCGGCTATGGATACGCATACGGCTAGAGATAACAGGAAATTTTGCCGCAAACTTCCCATAGTTTCTCTATATATCTGCGCAAAAAGAGTCATTGGTATTGACCTCATCATGACCTAGCCTCTACTTCTGGCGACCGCTAAAAATGGGGGGAGTACCCCCTCGCCTTGACCTGTACGTCGGTGACCAACATCCGGCTTCAGAACGAGGTTTCGGCGTATTCCTGGACTCGGCGCCTGACCGCTGGGGCAGCAAACTGATTCAGCGCCGGGAAGTACTGAAGGCAAAAGCAGTACAGCGCAGCCCAAAGCTGCTATCGGGTCTGGAACTGATGCTCGGGGTTCACGACTTCACGCGTAGCGGTGCACTCCGGTTCTGCTACCCGGGGGGAAACTTTCTGGATGATGACACCACCTATGCAGTGCCCCCTGTCACCAGCCTGAAAACACTCTCTGCCATTGCCCTGGAGCTGGACGACGATAACGCGGAAGACAAACCGGAGTATGAACACTGGCTGAGCATACTGGTTGCGCCAGGTTCATCCCTGGGCGGCACACGGCCCAAGGCCGTCTTCGCGGAGAGGGACCACTCACTATGGCTGGCCAAGTTCCCGGGAAGAAATGACACTCATGACTGGGGCCTCTGGGAATATCTTACCCACCAGCTTGCACGCAAAGCCGGCATTGACGTCCCGGAGTCGGAATTGCTGTCGTTCGGGAAGGGCGACCATACCTTCTGCGTAAAACGGTTTGACCGCAATCCTGCTGCCCGACGCTACCCACCTTCACTCCTCAGGTACTGACTGATTTTCCTCATCTCGCAAAAACACTCATTCAGCGGCGAAGGCAAGCTCAGACGGGAATCAACCATGAGATTATCAGAAATAAAAAGCAAGTTAATCAGCATCCTTACCAAGGAAATAAGCCTTGGGCCCGGTTTTTTAATCCAGCAAGACCTTGAATTATTGATCCTGCACGTAGAGCAAGACAAATTGACCAAGATCGACGGAGAAAATATTGCAACTCATGTCTTGGCTAATTACTTGCATGAAAACACTGAGGAAATAGAAGAGCTGATTGATTGGGTTACGAGAGGATGACTTGCCCCGATAATCCCTCTCGTTTCCCACGATATTCAAGTAGAAACCGGGCAACCAGGCCTGATCGCCTGCGGGCTGTCGCGCCAGCCATGCCGCGAGGTGTTTGCGCCTGCAACGCTGCCACCCGCGCGTTGGCATGGCAACGCCCCCTGTTGCCATGCCAATACACTGGCGTTACCATGCGCCGCTCTGTCCCACTCAACCCGCACTGCAAAGGAGGAAAAATCATGCGCCAACCTTTACCTCTCCGCAGACCCCGCCTGGGTTGATCGAAACACCTCCGCTGCCATTCAGCGTCTTCGCTTTGCCCGGGCCCCGGCCTGCCATATCAGTCTTTTTTCTTTCTGATCTGGAATTTTCATGGGCAATTGCATTCAGCATCTGGCCGCCGGCGTCACCCTGATCGCCGCGGACAACACCTGGATCGACGGCGACGCGGTCCAGCAACTTCATACCACCCTCACTCTGCCCGGCATGCGCCACGTTGCCGGGATGCCAGACCTCCACCCTGGCCGGGGCTATCCGGTAGGCGCCGCCTTTTTCTCGCTCGGCCGTTTGTACCCGGCCCTGATCGGCGGTGATATCGGCTGCGGCATGGCGCTGTGGACCACCGACCTCGATGCGAGGAAAGTCAGCCTCGACAAGCTGGAAAAACGGCTCGGCAATATCGACACCCCGCTCGACGACGACTGGCAAGCACTGGTGTCCACCCTCGCGCCGCCGGACACCGGGTTCGACCCGGCGCTGGGCACGATCGGCGGCGGCAACCATTTCGCCGAGCTGCAACGGCTGGACCACATCTACCAGCCGGCCGCGCTGGAGGCACTGCAGCTCGATGCGCGGCAACTGCTCCTGCTGGTGCACAGCGGCTCGCGCGGGCTTGGCCAGTCCATTCTGCAGCAACAGGTCAGCCAGTTCGGCCATCGCGGCCTGGAGCAGGACAGCCCGGCATGCGCGGACTATCTGGCCCGGCACGCCACCGCCCTGCACTTTGCCGAAGCAAACCGCGAACTGATTGCACGGCGCATGCTGGCACGTCTGCATGCAGACGGCGAACCGGTCCTGGACATCCACCACAACCTGGTAGTGCCGGCGACCCTTGGCGGCGAAGCCGGCTGGCTGCACCGCAAGGGCGCCACCCCGTCCAGTGCCGGGCCGGTGGTGATCCCGGGTTCACGCGGGGATTTCAGCTATCTGGTCGCCCCCCGGCCCAGCGAGGACAGTCTGTTCTCGCTGGCACATGGCGCCGGGCGCAAGTGGATGCGCAGCGAGTGCAAGGACCGGCTGGCCCGGCGCTTCACGCCTGCCCAGCTCAGCCGCACCAGACTGGGCAGCCACGTCATCTGCCGTGACAAGCAGTTGATGTACGAGGAAGCGCCCGAGGCGTACAAGCCGATCGACAGCATCATCGACGCGCTGGTTCAGGCCGGACTGGTCACGGTGCTGGCGCGCCTGCGCCCGGTACTGACCTACAAGACTCACGGGGAGTGCTGCTGATGATCCTGCTGCAACTCTCTGCCGCGCAGGGGCCGGCCGAATGCTGCCTGGCCGTGGCCAGGGCACTGGCCTGCCTGCAACACGAAGCGGCGCAAGCCGGTATCCGCACCGAACAGCTCGAACGCGAGGACGGCGAACAGCCGGGCACGCTGCGCTCGGTCTTGCTGAGTCTGGATGGTGACGGGGAAGACACGCTGGCCAGCCGCTGGGAAGGCACGATCCAGTGGATCTGCGCCAGCCCGTGGCGTCCCCGTCATCCGCGCAAGAACTGGTTTATCGGTGTCGCACGCTGCGAAGCGCCGTCGACGACGCTGGCCGACGAGATTCGTTTCGAGGCCACGCGTTCGTCCGGCCCCGGCGGCCAGCATGTCAACAAGACCGAATCTGCCATCCGTGCCACCCACGTCGCGACCGGCATCAGCGTCAAGGTCCAGACCGAACGCAGCCAGCATGCAAACAAGCGACTGGCTATGCTGCTATTGGCGCACAAGCTCGCCTGCCGCGATGAGGAAATGAATGCCGCGCAGCGCGGCCTGCGCCGGCAACTGCATCGGCAGGTCGAGCGCGGCAATCCGCGGCGGGTGTTCAGGGGAGAAGGCTTTGTTCCCCTCTCATCCTGAACCGACGCCCCTGCCACGCGGTCCACTGCCCAGGAGTCCCACATGTCCAGATCCCCCTTCCCGCTGTCCCGCGTCTATGGCCTGCTCGAACCCGGTCCGGTGCTGCTGCTCAGTACCGCGCACCAGGGCCGGGCCAATGTCATGACCCTGTCGTGGCATACCATGATGGAGTTCGAGCCGCCGCTGGTGGGCTGCGTCGTCAGCGACCGCGACTTCAGCTTTGCCGCGCTGAAAGCCACCCGGCAGTGCGTGCTGAATATCCCGACGGTGGAGCTGGCACAGAAGGTCGTGGACTGCGGCAACTGCTCGGGCCGCGATACCGACAAGTTCGCCACCCTCGGCCTGACGCCGCTGCCGGCGGAGCAGGTCGCCGCACCGCTGGTCGCCGAGTGCTACGCCAGCCTGGAATGCCGGGTGGTCGATACCCGGCTGGTGAACCGCTACGGCTTCTTCGTGCTCGAGGTCGTGCAGGCCTGGCTGGATGCCGACCGCAAGGACCCGCGCACGCTGCACCATCGCGGCTACGGGGCGTTCATGCAGGCCGGGGAAACGATCCAGTTGCCGTCGAAAATGCGGTAAGCCTGTCACCCCGCCAGCCGCAGCAGCCCCAGTTGCTGCGCCAGCGGCAGCCACAGCAGCAGTTCGACGGTCAGCGTCGCCAGCGGCTGCCCGCTGAGCGTGGCCGAACGCTGCAGGGCGGCAGGGCCGTCCAGGCCGTCATTCAGTGCCTGCAGCAGATGGTATTGCCACGGGTCGAGCGGGTGCAGTGCCACCCGCCAGTGCTGACGGGCCACCGCCAGATAGCTGGCGGCCGGCTCGGGGGCCGGCGGGACCGGGCCGTCCAGCTGCAGTTGCCGCCAGTACGGCAGCAGCGGCAGCGACAGTGCCAGCGGCCGCACGCAGGCCGGCATCGCCAGCAGCGGCAGTTCGCTGCCGGCAGCCAGCGCCAGCATCAGCCCGTCCGCCAGCGGCGCGTGATCGTTCTCGGGACCGGGCGCGCGCAGCGCCTCGGTATAGGCCCGTTCCAGCCGGGCCAGTTCCACCGGCAAGTGCGCGGCAGCGGGCGCCTGCGGCGGCAGGCTGGCGGCGAGGAAGTCGGCAAAGCCGGCACCAAGGTCGTACATCGAGGGCGAACGTGACGGCTGGCGCGCCAGGTAGGCATGGGCAAAGAACCCGAACAGCGGCGCTTCCAGCACCCGCAGCAACAGCGGATAGTCGGCCTGCAGGCACTCCAGCAGCCGCTGCCAGTAACCATGGTGATACACGCCAAGCCGGTCGCGGATGGCGCCGCGCGGCGGGGCGGCGATCATGTCCTTGCCGGTTGCCGCGCCGCGGGCGGCGGCCAGGGTCAGGCCATGTTCCAGCCCGCCACTGGCGGTCATGACCGTCAGCAGCCAGTATTGGCTGTCCATCAATGCGCTTCGGCTCATGTCATGGGCACTCCGGCGCCGGGCAGGGTGTGGGGCGCTTCGCGTTGCAACAGCTGCCGTGCCAGATCCAGCTCGGCCAGCAGGGCCGGATACGGCGGAATGTCGGCATCCCATTCCAGCAGGGTGCTGGCGCCACCGCACAGCCGCTGCGCCAGCAGATACAGCTCCCACACCCGCGACGGCACCGGGTGGTCATGGGTGTCGATCAGGATATCGCCGCAATCGCTGGGGCCGGCCAGATGCATCTGCACGATATGGTCGGCCGGCAACTGGCGGATATAGTGTTCCGGGTCGAAACCGTGGTTGTAGGCCGAGACGTACACATTGTTCACGTCCAGCAGCAGGCCGCAGCCGGTGTCCTGCGCCAGCCGGGCCAGGAATGCCCATTCCGGCACGGTGGATTCGCGAAACTGCAGATAGCTGCTCGGATTCTCCAGCACCAGCGGCCGGCCAAGGAAATCCTGCACCGCCGCCACCCGCTGCCGGACATGGCGGTAGCTTTCCTCGGTCAGCGGCAGCGGCAGCAGGTCGTGCGAATTGACCGACGCCACGCCGGTCCAGCACAGATGATCGGAAATCCATGCCGGGCGGATGTCGTCGGCCAGCTGGCGCAGCTGCGCCAGATAGCCCCGGTTCAGCGGGTCGCTGCTGCCGATCGACAGCGAGACGCCATGCATCACCACCGGTCGCGTCTCCCGCAGCCGGTCCAGCACATGACGGGCATAGCCGTGGTGGTTGATGAAGTTCTCGCTGATGACCTCGAACCAGTCCGCACCGGCGCCGTGCTGCATGATGTGCGACAGATGCACATTGCGCAGACCGACGCCGAAGCCGAGATGGGGCAGGCCAAGCCGGGGCTGGGTCATGCGGGGCTCCCGGTCAGGTCGACGGCGGCAGGGCCAGACGCAGGTCGGTCGGTGCCGGCGGCTCGCCGGCGGTCTTCCCGCGCTGCGCCATGACTTCGCCATAGGCCTGCCAGGCCTTGTCGTACACCGATTCGCCAACGGCGAAATCGAGCGGTTCGCCAAACGGTTCGCTCTGGTACGGCGGGCCGGCGAAGTCGTACAACTGCATCTGGCCGTCCCTGGGGAACATCTGCGAGGCCGAGATCGGCACCGCACAGCCACCGAAGCTCTTGCACTTGTTGTCGCCGGGCGCGCTGTACAGATCGGCATCCGGCGACGGGCCGCCACACAGCACCTGGCCGCCCTTGTCCACGGTCGGCGAGCGCCCGCACATTGCCTGCGCCGCCTGCCCGGTGGCCGGCGCACGGTGTGCCAGCGCCGAACAGGAATGGCCACCCCCGCTGTCACTGTCGCACTGCACGAAGCCACAGCCGCCTTCCGCCCGGCAGCTGTTGGAACCGCGACAGGTATGGTAGATCTCGATGGCGGCACAGCTGTCGCCGCTGCTGCCGTCCAGGCTCATGCCCTGACAGGCGTGATACAGCGTGCCCGGATCGCGCTGGCCGATATCCAGCGACAGGTCCGGCGCCATGCCGAACACGGCCCAGCACAGCGAGATGCGGTCGCCGGAGCCGACCATGGACGGATACGGGAAATCCATGCCCGGATGTTGCCAGTAGTCGTTCAGCACCGTGGTGATGCCGGCGATGGCGCCGACCGAAACCTTGCTCAGCACCGGCCACATCGTGGTCTGGTCCTGCTTCAGCCGGTTCAGTGCACCGGCCACCGCATCCGGCGCCGGGATATTGGCCGGCGCGGTGGCCGGGTTGTAGTCGGCGTTGGTCAGCAGGCTGGCACTCCAGCTGTTGCCGCGCTGGTGCCACTGTTCCCAGGTTTCAACGCCGGGCAACAGCAGCGCCAGTGCGGTAAAGCGTTCGAAATGGGTCAGCGCCGAGCTGTCGTGCCGCGCATGGGCGTCGGCGGACGGTGCCGGGTCGCCGCTGCCGGTATAGGACGGGTAGTCGACTTTCAGCGCGGCGAAGTCCTCGCGATACTTGCCCTGCACCACCTGCAGCTGCAGGCCGCGACGATAGCGGGCAATGCCGATATCGCTGCCTTCACCCTGGTCGGTGATGGCGCTCATCATGTCGATGGCCTTGTTGAACGAGGTATCGACGCCCAGCCCGTCTTCGGCGGTGAATCGGGTGTCGAAATGCGGGAACTCCATCATCGGATGGCCGGAGCCCTGGGCGTGGCTGTTGAACATGTCCTGCTGCACCGAATCGGCCTGGAACAGTTTCTGCCACAAGGTTTCGCCGTCCTGGTATTCGATGCTGATGTACTGGGCCAGGCATTCGTACATCCAGCCGATGGTGCCGAACATCGGCAGGTCATTGACGCCCTTGTCCGCTGTCCAGCCACTGAACGGCACGGTCGGGAAGTATTTTTCCTGTACCGACGGCGGCTGTCTGGCCAGTTCGGCGCGGGCATCGGCCTCCGGCTGTTCGATGGCGCGGAACAGTGCGATCTGGTTGTCGTTCAGCGCTTCCAGGTTCACGCGGACATGGCGGTAGGTGTCGGTGTCTTTCAGGTCGATGATGTGCGGCAGCACCGAGTGCTGCGGTCCGTAGCAGCGCCAGCCGAGGCCGGTCTTGTCAACCAGCGCCGCCGGGGTGAAGTCCGGCTGCTCACCGATGGCGTTGGCCAGGTTGGCGGCCATCTGCAGGTGCAGCATCTCCTGGATGAACACGCTGAAGATCAGGTTGAACGCGCGCTGGTTGTCGGTGGCCGGCCTGGCGCTGGCTGACGCCCCCGGCCATTGCCGGCCCTGGTAGTAGTCCAGCTGCTTGCTGTTGATCTGGTGCGTGCCCTGGATCGAGTACAGCGTGGTCATGTACAGCGGGATGGTGAACAGCTCGACACTGACCGCTGCCTGCACGATGGCGCGCACGGCGGACGTGTCGCTGGCCAGACAGTCCAGGCTGCGATCGTCGACCAGGGTGATGCTGTTGCCGAGGACAGGGATTTCCATTGTCATTCTCCGAAGGAGGATTCGATGAGAGCGGGTTATTCCGCAATGCGTTTTATGACAATAGATTTAAAATGGATTTAGTAAAGCTTGTTTTTTCTCACAGTCCCGGCCGCCTGACGGCAGCGCGTGCCGTCAGGCGACGATCGGCACCGGTGCAGGCAGGTACGTGGTCTAGAGTGACAATCACAGGATGCACTTCCCGCTCCCCCTGATTACCTGATGCCATGCCAACCCAAGCCGACCCCGCCACTGCCCGGCGCTGCCAGGGCACCCCCACGGTCACCGTTGTCGATGCACGCGGGCTGCCGGTGCGCACGATCCGCTACAACCGCACGCTGGATACCGACCTGCCGGATGAGTGCATCACCCGGCAAACCTTCACGCCGCCGGGCTGGCAGGCAACCCGTCTCGACGCCAGGCTGGGCGACGCATGGCAGGCTGATCCGGCAACGCCGCCCAATTTCCGCTATGCGTGCTCACTGTCCGGCCGCGTGCTGCAGGTCTGCAGCCAGGATGCCGGCGACCTGCACGCGCTGTACGACATCGAGGGCGGCGTCCGGCTGCACCAGCATGGCAGCCGACGACTCGAGCAGGCGTTCGACCTTCTGCACCGACGGGTCACGATTCGTGAAAGCACTGATGGTATCGACCGGATCAGCGAGCGCCTGCGCTACGCCGACCGCGATGCCCCGGCCGGCAGCAATTTGCATGGCCGGGTCTGGCAGCAGTACACGCCGGCCGGCATGATACAGATGCCAGCCTACGGTCTGACCGGCCAGCCGCTGCTCAGCCGGCAGCAGTTCCTGCTCGACGCGGTAGTGGACAGCGACTGGTCCGGCAGCGATCCGGCAACCCTGGGATCCGCGCTGGCGGAAGAGATCTACACGACGCGCTGGAGCTGGAATCCGCTGTCCCAGCAGAGGCAGAGCATCGATGCGGCGGGCAACCGGTTGCAGCAGGACTATGACATCTCGGGCCGACCGGCCGCCAGTGCATTGCGGCTCCCCGGTGCAAGCACCGCGCAAGCCGTTTTGTCCGCCATCGACTATACCGCTGCCGGCCAGGTCCGTTCCGAGACGGCCGGCAACGGCGTCGTCACCGAGTACAGCTACGAGCCGCAGACCCGGCGGCTTGCGGCGCTGGTCTGCCACCGGCCGGCACGGTCGGGGCGCCGCGCCACACTGCAGGCACTGACGTACGGCTACGACCCGGTTGGCAATCTGCTCTCGCTCTCGGATGCCAGCCAGCCCACCCGGTTCTCCGCCAACCGTCGCATCAGCCCCGACAGCCAGTATGAATACGACGCCCTGTACCAGCTTCATCAGGCTGTCGGCCGGGAAAATGCCACGGCCAGCCAGCAGACTTCGGCATTGACATCCCCGATCGTCCCGCTGTGCACCGACGACAGTCTGCTCAGTGGTTACACCCGGACCCATGACTATGATCGCGGCGGCAACCTGACCGCGATCCACCATAACGGCGCCAGCGCCTATACGCTGGCAATGATCGTGGCGCAAACCTCGAACCGCGCCGTCCGCCAGACCGGCGACCTGACGCCCGCAGACATCGACGGCCTTTTCGATGCGTGTGGAAACCTGCTGCAGCTGCAGCCGGGCCAGCCGCTGGCCTGGAATACCCGCAACCAGTTGCAGCGCTGCACGCAGGTGTCCCGTGACGGCGCCAGCGACAATTACGAAGACTACCGGTACGACAGCCAGGGACGGCGGGCGGCAAAGCAGACCGTCACCCTGACCGGCGGGACGATCCGCCGCAGCCGGGTTCTCTATCTGCCCGGGCTCCAGCTCCGCCAGACGCGGCAAACCGTGGACGGTGTCGACACCCTGGTCGAAAGCCTGCAGCTGGTGCAGCTGGGCAATACCGGTCGCCAGTCGGTGCGCCTGCTGCACTGGGATACGGGATGCCCTGCCGGTCTCGCCAACGACCAGTGGCGCTACAGCCTCGACAACCAGACCGGTTCCTCCATGATCGAGCTGGACCGGCAGGCCGACATCGTCACCCGCGAGGAATACTATCCCTATGGAGGTACGGCAGTCTGGTCGGTCCGCAGCACCGTCGAGGCCGATTACAAATACCTTCGCTACTCGGGACAGGAACGCGATGCCAGCGGCCTGTACGACTACGGTTTCCGCTACTACGCCCCGTGGCTGGGCCGTTGGCTGAATCCGGATCCGGCCGGCACGGTGAACGGACTGAACCTGTACTGCATGGTGGGAAACAATCCGGTCGTCAACCGTGACGTGAATGGTCTGGTATTCGGCAAGGTGCTGGACAGGATCAAAAAGGGCGCGCTCCCGGCAGTGCCGGTTCCGGGCCATACCGTCAACACCACTTCGCTGGCGTTCCGGGACAGGAGGGAGAGCGTGGCCGGCCCCGGTCCCGGCAGCAATGCAGCAGTGGCAGGCAATCGCTTCCACCGGTTTCTGAATCTGCTGCAACAGGAAGGGGCGGCTCCGCCGGCAGCAGCGGACGTACAGCAACAGGCGCTGGCCAGCTATGCCAGCAAGCACGTCAACTTCGAACATTTCGTCCCGAAGATGGAGGAAAAATACGGTCTGCAACTGATCACCAACAGCGGAGGTGGCGACTGTCTGCTGCATGCACTGGAGGGGCGGAACCTCGGGTTCGAGGAACGCATCGAGCTGCGGGACCAGATCGCACAATCCGCCGCCACCCTGCTCCCTGGCGGGCGGGTCTCCGGTGACGAAATCGCCATGACGCTGATGCAGTCGCTGCCCGGCAACGATCTCACGGCCCTCGCCCTGATGGAAGGCCGCCACCAGGTATCGTCCGACACGCTGCAGGCAATGATCAAGACCCCGGGCATGTACGGCGGCGACATCGAGATCCAGGCCTACACCGCCCTTCCCCATACGCCGGACGCCGTCCATGTGCTGACAGCAGAAGGCAGCGACCGGATTGAAATCCGCCGGCATACTCCCGACGACCGCCTGACGATCTTCAGGGGCCCCCGGACAGAAGCGATGCCGTTCGTCTCCTTGCTGCTGGAGCAGCCGGATATTCCGGTGATCCATCTGGCCGGTTCCCACTGGCAGCGAGCGATCTAGGCGCTCCCGTATCCCCCCGCTTTTCCGGCAGCCTCTGCCGCCACCGCAATCACTAATGGTTAATCTTCTACCCAGAGAGTTCAACCATGAAATAATTGCCAGGGTCACCGTCATCCTTGACGCCCGGATCCGAACAATTCGAGAGGCGCGTCCCTCGGTGGGGACCGCCTCCAGCGGGGATACCCACCTATGAAGAACCTGAGCATCCGCCACCGGATCCTCGGCAGTTTTGCCATCATTCTGGCCCTGATGACCCTGATGGCCGGCATTGCCTACTACCAGCTGGCCAGGATCGACCGCGCCGCCTACAGCGTCGAGCACGACACCACGCCGGGGCTGTACTACAGCACCATGATCCGCGGCAACATGACCGAGGACTTCATGCTGACCCAGCGGATCGCACTGGTCGACCGCAATGCGGCCGAGCGCCGTCCCGATCTGGACAAGATGCGCGACAACGCCGCGCGGCTCAATACGCTGATCAAGGGCTACCAGGCCTCGGCCAGCCGCGACAGCGACCAGCGCAAGTTCGCTGCATTCGAACTGTCGCGGGCGCGCTACCATGCCCTGCAGCGCCAGCTGTTCGACGGTCTGGAGCAGCAGGACCGGCATGCCACCGGGCAGCGCTTCGCCGCCTTCCGCGCCGAGCGCGAGCACAATTACGCGCTGATCCAGGACATCGTCAACGAGAACCGCCGCTATCTTGACCGCTCCGCCACCAATATCAGCGATGCCGTGACCACCTCGCGCATCAGCATGCTGATCACCCTGCTGATCGCGCTGGGCGCCGCCGTGGCCTGTGGCCTGCACCTGTTCCGCTCGCTGACCGTGCCGATGACCCGCGTGGTCGGGGTGCTGGACGAAATGCGTACCGGCGACCTGACCCAGCGGCTGAGGCTGGAGCGCCACGACGAGTTCGGCACACTGGAAACCGGCTTCAACCGGATGTCGGACGAGCTGACTGCGCTGGTCGCCCAGGCGCAGTCGACCGCGCTGCAGGTCTCGACGTCAGTGACCGAGATTGCGGCCACCGCCCGGCAGCAGCAGGCGACCGCGACCGAAACCGCCGCGACCACGGCCGAGATCGGCGCCACCTCGCGCGAGATCGTCGCCACCACCCGCGACCTGATGCATACCATGAACGAGGTCTCGACCGTGTCCGAGCAGGCGGCCGCGCTGGCCGGCAGCGGCCAGGAGGGGCTGAGCCGGATGGAAGCCACCATGCAGCAGGTGATGAACGCCGCCGGATCGGTCAACGGCAAGCTGTCCATCCTCAGCGAGAAGGCCGGCAATATCAACCAGGTCGTGACCACCATTACCAAGGTCGCTGACCAGACCAATCTGCTGTCGCTGAATGCCGCCATCGAGGCGGAAAAGGCCGGCGAATACGGCAAGGGCTTCTCGGTGGTGGCATCGGAGATCCGCCGCCTGGCCGACCAGACCGCCGTCGCCACCTACGACATCGAGCTGATGGTGCGCGAGATCCTGTCTTCGGTGTCCGCCGGCGTAATGGGCATGGACAAGTTCACCGAGGAAGTGCGCCGCGGCATCACCGATATCGAGCGCATCGGCTACCAGCTGTCGCAGATCATCCAGCAGGTCCAGGCGCTGGCGCCGGGCTTCCAGCAGGTCAACGAGGGCATGCAGGCGCAGATGACCGGCGCCGAGCAGATCAATCAGGCCCTCGGCCAGCTGTCCGAAGCCGCCCAGCAGACGGTGGAATCACTGCGCCAGTCCAGCCAGGCCATCGAGGACCTGAATCTGGTGTCGAACGGCCTGCGTCATGGCGTGTCGCGCTTCAAGGTCCAGGCCTGAGTCCGGACAGCATGCTGTTCCTGCTGTTCCACCTCGACGATGCGCGCTATGCGCTGCCCGCCAGCCGGCTGGCCGTGGTGCTGCCGCGCGTGCAGACCCGGGCGTTGCCGGCCACGCCGCCCTGGGTCAGCGGCGTGTTCATGCATGACGGGCAGGCGGTGCCGGTCATCGATTTCTGCCGGCTGGTGCTCGACCGGCCGGCGCGCGCGCGGCTGAGCACGCGCACCGCCCTGGTCCACTACCCGCTCGGCAATGGCGACAGCCGCCTGCTCGGGCTGGTGCTGGAGCAGGCCACCGACACCCTGCGCTGCGATCCGGCCGCCTTTGTCGCCACCGGCGTGGATACCGGCGACACGCGCTACCCCGGCCCGGTATGCCATGACCGGCACGGGCTGATCCAGCGGGTCGACATCGACGAACTGCTGCCACCGCCGGTGCGCGCGCTGCTGTTTCCGACCGCCAGGGCTGGTGCATGACCGTCTCCCGCTATTTCATCGACTTTCTGAACGCGGAGATCGGGCTTGATGTCGACTCGATCGGCATCATGCATGTCGAGCGTGCCATCGACGAGCGCCTGCGCGCCACCCGGTCGCCGCATGCTGCCGCCTACCAGGCGCTGCTGCAGACCGACGCGGGCGAGCGTCAGGCGCTGATCGAGGCGGTAGTGGTGGGCGAAACCTGGTTCTTCCGCGACCGCGAAGCCTTCCACACCGCCGCCAGACTGGCACGGCAGCAGTTTGCCGGCTCCCCGCTGCGCCTGCTGAGCCTGCCCTGCTCGACCGGCGAGGAGCCATACTCGCTGGCGATGGCGCTGCTCGATGCCGGCATGCCACCGGACAGCTTCACCATCGACGCCATCGACATCAGCGCCGAGGCCATCGCCGCCGCCGGGCGCGGCATCTATGGCAGCAATGCGTTTCGCGGCCGGCAGCTCGATTTCCGCGCCCGCCACTTCACCGCCGTCGCCGGCGGCCAGCGGCTGAACGACCCGGTGCGGGCCCGGGTGCGCTTTCGCCAGGGCAATCTGTTCGATCCGGCCCTGCTGGCCGGCGAAGCCCCGTACGACCTCGTGTTCTGTCGCAATGTCCTGATCTATTTCGATCGCGATGCCCAGCAACGGGCGATCTCGACCCTGTGCGCCCGGCTGGCGCCGCATGGCCTGCTGTTCGTCGGCCCGGCCGAAAGCGGACTGCTGGTGCGTGCGCAGCTGCGCCCGGCCGGCATCCCGCTGGCCTTTGCCTTCCACCCGCCGGCCACGGACGAGCCGGCCCCGCGCCGGATGCCCCGCCCCGCCCCCCTGCGGTCGCTGCGCCTGCCGCCGGCAACACCGGCACCGCGCGCCACGCCACCGCGCATCGCGTTTGCGACGCCGCCGGCCGCCCCGCCGGCGACCGTGGCCGACAGCCTGGACCACGCACGACGGCTGGCCGATGGCGGTCACTTCGACCAGGCCTCGGCCGTCTGCGAACGCCTGATCGACCGCGAGGGGCCCAGCGCGGACCTGCTGTTCCTGCTCGCGCTGATTGCCGATGCCAGCGGCCGGCCGGACGAAGCCCACGCCTGCTACCGCAAGACCCTGTACCTGGACCCCGCCCATGAACAGGCGCTGCTGCATCTGGCCTCGCTGCTGGACAGCCGCGGCGATGCGACCGGCGCCCGCCGGCTGGCGGAACGGGCGCACCGTGCAAGGGGGACCCACGATGTCTGAAGCGTTTACTGATGCCGCCATCGACCAGATCGACGACTGCTGGAACCGGACCGGCATTCGCGGCGATGGCTCCTGCCCGTCGCTGATCCGCTACATCCATTGCAGCCGCTGTCCGACCCATGCGCTGGCAGCCCGGCAGATTCTCGACCGGCTCAGCGTCGACAGCGTCATGGCGGCGGATACTCCGGCACCGGCCGATGACGACAGCGGCCCGCGCCATTCGACCCTGGTGTTCCGCCTCGGCGAGGAATGGCTGGGCTTGCCGACCCGGCTGCTGCGCGAGATCGCCGACAGCAGCCGCATCCACTCCCTGCCGCACCGCCTCACCGGCGGCACGCTCGGCGTGGTCAATATCCGCGGCAGCCTGGTGGTCTGCGTCAGCCTGGCCAGCCTGCTCGGCCTGCCGGCCACACCGGCAGCCGTGACCGGCCAGCGCGCCCGGCCACGGCTGCTGGTGGTCGGGCGCCAGGGGGCGCCAGTGGCATTCCCGGTCGATGACGTGCATGGCATCGAGCGCTTCGCCGACGCCACCCTCACGCCGCCACCGGCCACGGTGGCCGGCCATGGCAATCATTTTTCCACCCGGGTCGCCCGCTGGCGCGACCACGGTGTCGGTCTGCTCGATGAAGCGCGACTGATGGCCGCCCTGAACCGGAACCTTGCCTGATGGCCGACGATCTGAGCCAGTTGCCGCTTATCGACCTGTTTCGCCAGGAACTGGAAGTCCAGGCCCAGGTGCTCAATGACGGCCTGCTGGAGCTGGAACGCCAGCCCGCCGCCGCCAGACCGCTGGAAGCGTGCATGCGCGCCGCGCACTCGATCAAGGGTGCGGCGCGCATCGTCGGTCTCGAGCCGGCGGTGGACATTGCCCATGTGCTGGAAGATGCCTTCGTCGCCGCACAGCATGGCCAGCTGGCGCTGGACAGCGGTCAGATCGACCTGCTGCTGCGCGCCGTCGACCTGCTGTCGCATATCGCCGACCCGGCGCCACAGGCCCCCGCCGCGCCGGAACTCGCGGCCATGCTCGAGGCGCTGACGACCCTGACCGCCACCGGGCAGGCCGCGCCGCCACCGGCGGCCGGCAAACCGCCACCGGCACCGATCGTCGAACCGGAGGCCGACGCTCCGCCCGGCAGCGACGCCGACACGACCGGCGGCGACCGCTCGCTGCGTGTCAGTGCGGAAACCCTCGACCGGCTGCTCGGTCTGGCCAGCGAGGCCATGGTGTCGTCGCTCAGCCTCAAGCCGTTCGCCGACGCGCTGCTGCGGGTCAAACGGCTGCAGTATGCGGCCGGTCAGGCGCTGGAGGTGCTGCACGAAGCCGCCACCGTGCCCGGACGCCAGGTCGATGAGCACCAGGCCACCGCGCTGACCGACGCGCGCGCACTGCTGGCCGAATGCCAGCGCCTGCTGTCGGAACGGCTTGGCGAGCTCGACCGGTTCGACCGCCACTCCGGCAATCTGGCCCGCAGCCTGTATGACGAAGCGCTCGCCTGCCGCATGCGCCCGTTCGCTGACGGGGTCAGCGCCTATCCCCGCCTGGTTCGCGACCTCGGCCGCTCGCTCGGCAAGCAGGTGCGGCTGCAGCTGCTCGGCCAGCAGACCCGGGTCGACCGCAACATCCTCAGCCAGCTCGACGCGCCGCTCGGCCACCTGCTGCGCAATGCGCTCGACCATGGCATCGAAGCCCCGGCCGTGCGGTTGCAGGCCGGCAAGCCGGCGGAAGGCACGCTGACGCTGGAAGCCCGCCACAGTGCCGGCGTGCTGCTGATCCAGCTCAGCGACGACGGCGCCGGCATCGACCTCGATGCCCTGCGCGCCCAGATCCTCCGCCGGGGTCTGGCCAGCGCCGCCACCATCGAACTGCTGAGCACGACCGAACTGCTCGACTTTCTGCTGCTGCCCGGCTTCAGCATGCGCGATGTGGTAACCGACATTTCCGGCCGCGGCGTCGGCCTGGATGTGGTCCATACCATGGTCAAGTCGGTGCGCGGCACCTTGCGCATCACCAGCGAACAGGGCAAGGGTACCCGCTTCACCCTGCAGCTGCCGCTGACGCTGTCGACCGTGCGCAGCCTGCTGGTCGATATCGGCGGCGAGCCATACGCATTCCCGCTGGCCCACGTCGAACGCACGCTGTCGTGGCCACGGACCCAGATCGAGCAGCTGGAGGGGCAGCCCTGCCTGAATCTGGACGGTGTCCGCATCGGTCTGGCCGACGCCGCCCAGATCCTGCAGCTGCCGGCAGTGGAATCGTCGTCCGACGAGGTGGCGGTAGTGGTCATCGGCGAACCACCACAGCAGTACGGGCTGGTGGTCGACCGCTTTCTGTCCGAAGGCATGCTGGTGGTACACCCGCTCGACGCCCGGCTCGGCAAGATCCCGGACATCGCCGCCGGCGCGCTGATGGATGACGGCTCGCCGGTGCTGGTGGTCGACGTCAAGGACCTGCTGCGCTCGATCGAAAAACGCGTGGCTGCCGGCCAGCTCGACGCGATCCGCCCCGGCCAGGCCAGTGCGGCGCAGGCGCGGCGCAAGCGCGTACTGGTGGTCGACGATTCGCTGACCGTGCGCGAACTGCAGCGCAAGCTGCTGACCGGCAACGGCTACGAGGTCGCGATCGCGGTCGATGGCATGGACGGCTGGAACGCCATCCGCACCGAGCCGTTCGACCTGCTGATCACCGATATCGACATGCCGCGCATGGACGGCATCGAACTGGTCGGTCTGGTTCGCCAGAGCGCGGCGCTGAAATCGCTGCCGGTCATGATCCTGTCTTACAAGGATCGGGAAGAGGACCGCATGCGCGGACTCGACGCCGGCGCCGACTACTATCTGGCCAAGGGCAGCTTCCATGACAATACCCTGCTCGACGCGGTGCGCGACCTGATCGGAGCGGCACAATGATGAATATCGGCATCGTCAACGACATGCCGCTCGCAGTGGAAGCGCTGCGGCGTGCGATCCTGCTGCGGCCGGCGTGGCGCGTCTGCTGGGTGGCGGGCAATGGTGAAGAAGCGGTCGCCATGTGTGCCTGGCAGACACCGAACCTGATCCTGATGGATCTGGTCATGCCCGGTCTCGACGGTGTCGAGGCCACCCGCCGCATCATGGCGCGCACGCCGTGCCCGATCCTGATCGTGACCGCCGACATTGGCGAAAATGCCGGCCGGGTCTACGAAGCGCTCGGCGGCGGCGCGCTGGACGTGATCGCCACGCCCACGCTGGCCGGCGGGGATCTGCCGCGCCTGGCCGCACCGTTGCTGGACAAGATCGAGCTGCTGTCGCGACGGCTGGTGATGCCGATCGCCCCGGCGCCGGCCCCGGTTGCCGGTACGGCACGGGCCGGAGGCGGCTGCCAGTCGGCGCTGGTGGCGATCGGCGCCTCCGCCGGCGGGCCGGCGGCAGTGGCCGAGGTGCTGCGTGCGCTGCCGGCCGACTTTCCCGCCGCCGTGGTGATCATCCAGCATATCGACGCGGCATTCTCCGCCGGCATGGCGTACTGGCTCGACGAACAATCACCGCTGGAAGTCCGGCTGGCCGGAGAAGGCGCTGCCCTGCTGCCGGGCCGGGCATGGATCGCCGATGGCCGCGCCAACCTGACGCTCGGCGCCGACGGCCTGCTGCACTATGCGCGCACGCCGGGCACTACCGCCTATCAGCCATCGGTGGATGTCTTTTTCCACAGCGTGGCGCAACATTGGCGGCGTGGCGCCATCGGCGTCTTGCTGTCGGGCATGGGCAACGACGGCGCGGCCGGACTCAAGGCACTGCTCGACCGGGGCTTCCCGACCATTGCCCAGGACCGCGCCACCTGCGCGGTCTATGGCATGCCGAAGGCGGCGGCGGCACTTGGCGCGGCAGCCAGCGTGCTGCCGGTTCACCAGATCGCGCCGGCGCTGCGTGCCGCCTGCGCACCCCGGGGCCGCGGCCCCACCCTCGAGGATGTGAGTAAATGACTGACCTGCTGTACCCCCTGGATACCCCGCCACAGGCCCAGGACAACGACCCGATCATGGTGCTGCTGATAGACGATCAGGCGATGGTGGGCGAAGCCATCCGGCGCATGCTGGTCAACATCCCGAACATCGACTTCCACTATTGCTCGAACGCCGAGCAGGCGCTGCAGGCCGCCCGGCTGACCCAGCCGACCGTGATCCTGCAGGATCTGGTCATGCCGGACGTGGACGGGCTGATGCTGCTGCAACAGTTCCGCAGCCTGACGCAGACGCGCGATGTGCCGATCATCGTGCTGTCGTCGCGCGACGACCCGAAAGTGAAGAGCGCCGCATTCTCGCTGGGAGCCAACGACTATCTGGTCAAGCTGCCGGACAGCATCGAACTGATTGCGCGCATCCGCTATCACTCGCGTTCCTACCTGCACCGGCTGCAGCGCGACGAGGCCTATCGCGCGCTGCGCGAAAGCCAGCAGAAGCTGCTGGAAGTGAATCTGGAACTGCAGCAGATGACCCATTCCGACGGCCTGACCGGGCTGGCCAACCGTCGTTATCTGGATGAATACCTGTATACCGAATGGCAGCGCGCCACCCGCGACCAGCAGCCGTTCTCGCTGCTGATGATGGATATCGACGCGTTCAAGCAGTACAACGACACCTACGGTCACCTGGCCGGCGATGAAGCGCTGCGCCAGGTCGCCGCCACCATTCGCGCCGGCGCCACGCGCGCCACCGATCTGGCGGCCCGCTTCGGCGGCGAGGAATTCGCCCTGGTGCTGCCGGCAACCTCGCCGGGCGGCGCGCGGCTGATCGCCGAGAAAATCCGCCTCGATGTCGAGCGCATGGCCATCCCGCACTGCGCGTCACCGACCACCGGCAGCCTGACGCTCAGCATCGGCGTCGCCACACTGGTGCCGCAGCGCGACCAGCCGGTCGATCTGGTGGTCGAACTCGGCGATCAGGCGCTGTATCAGGCCAAGCACGAGGGCCGGAACCGGGTAGTCGGCATGGGCGAATAGGCGGAAGGGGCAGGACGCTGCCCCCCGCCCTCAGCCGGCCAGCAGGCCGACGCCGGTCAGCGCAATCGCCACGCCGGCCGCACGGGCCAGCTGGGTATGCAGACCGACCCGTTGCTGACCGGCGCCGATCAGCAGCCCCGCACCGTGCAGCAGACCGGAGGCGACCACAAAGCCGGCCGCGAAGGCGATGCCGGAAGCATCAGCCGGCATTTCCAGCCCGTGTGCCATACCGTGCAGCACGGCGAAGGCGCCAATCAGGCCCAGCGCCACGCTGCGGTGCGGACGCAGGGCGAAAGCCACCAGCAGGCCGGTCGCCACGACCGAGGCGGCAATGCCGCTTTCCAGCCCCGGAACGGACACGCCGGACCAGCCCAGCGCGCCGCCCACGGCCAGCATCAGCATGAAGGTCAGCGGGCCCTGCCAGCGGGCCGGGCCGCCCATCTGCCATGACCACAGGCCGACCGCCAGCATGGTCAGCAGATGGTCCAGCCCCGAGAACGGGTGCAGGAAACCGCTTTCCAGCCCGCTGGCGCCATGCCCCGGGTGCGCCTGGGCGGCGGTGCTCAGCAGCAACAGGGCAACGGTCGCGAAAAGGGGAAATTTACGCATGGGCGGTGCCCTCATGGCCTGGCTTCTGCATGCTTTTGTCCTTGATCGATGAATGATGTGCCGCAATCCATGCCGGCCTGCCGGGCAGGCGAAATGGAACGGTCGGGGGCTGCATCTATGACATAAATCGCTGCCGCGGACAATTCCGCTGGCACTTTCTCGCGAATGGCACTGGTAATTATATCGTTCTGCGATATATTTAAATGGCAGCCGTACCCTGGCTGCCTAACCCTTTTGCCGGAGCATGACCATGAACCCCCTGATGTCCGTCCGCATGCTGTGGTCTTCCCGCGCGGGATGGGATGCGCTGTCGCGCACCCACCCGTCGTCATTCCGCAGCTTTGTGCTGATTGTGCTGCCGCTGTCACTGCTGGCGTCGGCAATGATCCTGTATGCCGCCTGGTTCCATGCCGACAGCTATGGCAGCCTGGCCCCGTTCAGCTACTGGCAGGCGGTGGCGCTGACCTTCCTGCTGACCTGCTGGCTCAGCGTCCATGCCATGGCGCAGTTCATTCGCATCGCCGTGCATACCCGCCCCCGCCCGGCCTATGCCGATTGCTACCGGCTGGCCGCCATCGCGCCGATTCCGATCTGGCTGTCGTCGCTGTCGCTGCTGGTCCCGTCGCCGCTGTTCAACGTCGTGGCGGCCGTGCTTGGCCTGCTGGCGTCGGGCGGGCTGATTTTCCATGGCCTGGATGCGCTGTTCGAGCATGACGACTCGGTCCGTACCGAGGCGCTGGCACACACGGTATTCGCTGTCGGCGCCCTGGTCTGGACCCTGATCGTGGCCTTTCTGGCGATGCCGTTCTTCTGAACGGCCGTGCGCCGGGCCGGCCACGCTCCCGTCAGTTGCCCGTCAGCGAACGGCGGTAATCGGCCAGCTCGGCGATGGTCAGCACGGTCAGCCGGTGCTGGTCGGCATAGCGGGCGATCTGCTCGCCGCGCGCCATGCTGCCGTCCGGATTCATCAGTTCGCACAGCACGGCGGCCGGTCGGAAGCCGGCCAGTACAGCCAGGTCCACCGATCCCTCGGTATGGCCGCGCCGCGCCAGCACGCCGCCCGGCACGGCCCGTAGCGGAAACACATGCCCCGGCCGCGCCAGATGTTCCGGACCGGCGTCGGGCGCGGTGGCGGCACGGATGGTCGTGACCCGGTCAGCCGCGGAGACGCCGGTGCTCACGCCGTCGCGGGCTTCGATGGTCACGGTAAAGGCGGTGCTGAAACGGCTTTCGTTGCGGCTGACCATCGGCGGCAGCTGCAGGCGATCCAGCGTGTCGTCGGTCAGGCACAGGCAGACGATGCCGCTGCCGTCGCGAATCATCTGCGCCATGACCGGCACAGTCAGCGTTTCCGCCGGGATGATCAGGTCGGCCTCGTTCTCGCGATCGAAATCATCCATCAGCAGGACCGGGCGACCGCGCTGCTGGTCGGCGATGGCCTGTTCGAGACGTCGGGCAAAAGGCAGGGCGCCCAGGACGGGAACCGCAATTTCTTCAAGCAATGACATGTGAAACGCTCCTCGCAATGATTTGGGGCGAAAAACGTTCCAGGGCTGGTGAACAGCCATGCGCCATCGGCGCGACCGGGCCGGCCGGACGCAGGCCACCCGCCTGCAGCAGGCAGGTGCCGTCGATCCGGACCGCGCAGGCTGCGCATCCGTGCATGACTCATCTTCTTTCATCCGGACTCTGACCGTCGGCTCTGGCATTTCACCAGATCTGCTGACCCCGCACGGGTGCGGGCGCTCGCGGGCTTGTCGCGCGGTTTCCGACAGAGGAAACGCGCGGCTTACCGCCGGTGGGGAATTTCACCCCGCCCTGAAGACGCAATCGTGTCCGGACGCAACATGGCGGTGCCTCCGGACGCGTCGATTCTAGCCCTGTGGGTCAAGGGTTGGCACTCAATTTTGCGGCGCCGGCACAAAGCCGTCGCGGAACAGGGCGACAAAAGCCTGTGCCGCCGGGCTCGGGCTCCGGCTCCAGACCATGTGCACGGCGCGACACGGCGCGTCGACAATCGGCCGGCTGATCACGCCGTCAAGCTGCGCGGCACACGCTTCCGGCACCAGTGCAATCGCCAGCCCGCGACGCACGATGCGGGTAATCCAGTCCAGGCTGCCGACCTCGAAGCTGACCCGCCGCTCGACGCCGCTGCGCAAAAAAGCCTCGTCGGTCTGGCATCGCGCCGCCGAGCCGCCGGCATAGTCGACCTGCGGTTCGGCGGACAGGTGCCGCAGCGACAGACCGGGCTCGTCGCCCAGCCGATGTCCCGGCGGCAGCAGGGCGACCAGCTGCTCCCGGCACAGGGACAGGCTGCTGACACGCCCCAGTCCGGCATCGACGCTGACGCCGACAAAGGCCACATCGCAGCTGCCATCGCGAACATGGTCGAGCAGATCCCCGCTGCTGCCGGTATACAGCCGTGCCGCGACGCCAGGATGGCGCTGGTGGAAACGCGCCAGCCATTCAACCGGATCGACATTCGCCAGCGCAGAGAGCGAGCCGACCGTCAGCGTGCCACGCACTTCGCCGCTCGCAGCCGCCACCACTTCGCGTACCTGGCGAACGCCATCCAGCACCTGCCGCGCCACCGGCAGGAACGCCTCGCCGGCCGCGCTCAGGCTGACGCGGCGCGAGGTACGCTCGAACAGCACCACCCCCAGTTCCGCCTCCAGCCGGGCGATCTGGTGGCTCAGTGCGGATTGCACGATATGGCAACGTGCGGCGGCGCGGGTGAAGTTGCGCTCTTCCGCGACGGCCACGGCACAGGCGAGTTGTTTCAGGTCCATGGCATTCATCTTAAAATCAGATTGATGCAATGAGAACAATTCATTGGCGTCATGCGATGCCGGGCGTCAACAATAGGGTACTTCCTCAGCACGACAGAATCCCGATGCCGACCCCCGCTTCCTCCTCCCGCCTGCCGCCGTCGATGGTGGCACTGATGGCCGTCGCCACCGGCCTGACCGTCGCCAGCAACTACTACGCCCAGCCGCTGCTGCACACCATCGCCCGCTATTTTGACCTCAGCATCGCCAGCGCCGGTTTCCTGGTCACCACCGCCCAGCTCGGCTATTCGCTCGGACTGATGCTGCTGGTGCCGCTCGGCGACATCCTCGAACGGCGGCGGCTGATCGTCGGCATGTCGCTGCTGGTCGCCGCCGGCCTGCTGCTGACCGCCTTCGGCCGCCAGTTCTGGCTCATCCTGCTCGGCACGGCGCTGACCGGGCTGTTCTCGGTAGTCGCCCAGGTGCTGGTGCCGTATGCCGCCTCACTGGCCGCGCCATCCGAGCGCGGACGGGTGGTCGGCACCATCATGAGCGGCCTGCTGCTCGGCATCCTGCTTGCACGGACGCTGGCCGGCGCCCTGGCCGCGCTGGGCGGCTGGCAGACCGTCTACTGGGTCGCCGCCATCCTGATGAGCCTGATGGCCTTCGCCCTGTGGCGCACCCTGCCGGCGCACAGGCCGGACACCCGGCTCAGCTACCCGCGCCTGCTGGCTTCGGTGTTCCTGCTGTTTGTCGAGGAGCCGGTACTGCGACTGCGCGCCCTGCTCGGCGCCATCGTGTTCGGCGCCTTCAGTCTGCTGTGGACGCCGATGGCCTTCCTGCTCGCCCGCGCCCCGTTCCACTACTCCGATGCCACCATCGGCCTGTTCGGTCTGGCCGGGGCCGCCGGGGCGCTGGCGGCATCCCGTGCCGGGCGGCTGGCCGACGCCGGGTATGCCGGCCGCGCCACCACCTTCGGTCTGTGCTGCCTGCTGCTGTCATGGCTGCCGATCGCGCTGGCCAAGAGCTCGATCGTCGCGTTCGTCATCGGCGTGCTGCTGCTCGATCTGGCGGTCCAGGCCGTGCACGTGACCAACCAGAGCGTGATCTACCGCACCCGGCCGGAGGCGCGCAGCCGTCTGACCGCCGCCTACATGACCTGCTATTTCATCGGCGGCGCACTGGGCTCGGTCACCTCGACCGCCATCTACATGGTCGCCGACTGGACCGGTGTCATGATCGCCGGTGCCGTCCTGACCCTGACCGGGCTGGTCATCTGGTGGTTCAGCACCGAACGGAAAGTGATCGACCGCCACGCGGCCTGATGCCCGGCCCGGCATGTTCCTTGCTATCTTCCTGCCTGTGCCGGCCCCGAACGGGGGCCGGCCGGATGCGCCCCCCACCACCCCGGGCAGGCGCAGACCGATGCCAAGGAGATCCCCCATGCCAGCCCCCTCTTCCCCCGTCACCCTGCTGGTGACTCGCCGGATTGCACCGGAACGCCATGACGACTTCGTTGCCTGGATGCAGCGCGGCCAGCAACTGGCGACACAGTTTGCCGGCTATCTCGGTTCCGGTACCCTCGCCCCGGCCCCCGGCGACGACAACCATCAGATCATATTCCGCTTCAGCGACGATGCCAGTCTGGCGCGCTGGGCCGACTCCCCCGAACGACGCGACTGGTTGCGCCAAGGCACCGGACTGGTGCACGCCAGCCAGGTCCATGAGGCGCGCGGGCTCGATCATGGCTTCGCGGTCGCGCCGCCGCCTCGCTGGAAGCAGGCGGTCACCATCTGGCTGGTGTTTTTCCCGGTCTCGCTGGCATTCACGCTGCTGTTCGGCGCCTCGCTGGCCTCGCTGCCGGTCGTGCTGCGCGTGCTGGCCAGTACACTGATGCTGACACCGGTCATGGTGTTCGTCTTTATCCCGTTCGGCACCCGATTACTGCATCGCTGGCTGCACCCGGACACCCAGCGGCCCCGTATCATGCCGCAAACGCTGCCCCCGGCCTCCTGACCCGCAAACGAAAACGCCGCATCCCGGCCGGAAGCGGCGTTTTCAATCGGGCGAGGCGGATCAGGCCAGTACGGCCGCCATGGCCGACGCGACGTAGTCGACATTGCGCGAGTTCAGCCCGGCCACGCAAATGCGGCCGGAGCGAACCAGATAGACGCCAAACTCTTCACGCAGGCGATCGACCTGGGCCGGGGTCAGCCCGGTGTAGCTGAACATCCCGCGTTGCGACAGGAAATAGCTGAAATCACGGCCCGGCACCCTGGCCGTCAGCACATCGAACAGCGACTGGCGCATGGCCTTGATGCGTTCCCGCATCCCGACCACTTCACCTTCCCATTCCGCCCGCAGTCCCGGGTCAAGCATCACCCGCGCCGCGACCTTGGCGCCGTGGGTGTTCGGACTGGAGTAGTTGCGACGCACGGTGAATTTCAGCTGGCCGAGCACCACGGCGGCTTCGTCACGGTCACGGCAGACCACGGACAGCCCGCCACAGCGTTCGCCGTAGTAGGACAGGTTCTTCGAGAACGAATTGCTTACAAAGTAGCTGACACCAGCCTCGGCCAGTGCGCGAATGGCGAACGCATCCTGCTCCAGCCCGTCGCCGAAGCCCTGATAGGCGATGTCGAGGAACGGCACCAGCTCACGGTCGCGCAGTACCGGAATCAGGCGCGTCCATTGCTCGCGCGACAGGTCGACGCCGGTCGGGTTGTGGCAGCACGGATGCAGCAGCACGATGCTGCGCGCCGGCAGGGCTTCCAGCGCGGCCAGCATGGCATCGAAACGCACGCCGCCGGTAGCCGCGTCGTAGTACGGATAGGTGTTCACCACCATGCCGGCACCTTCGAAGATGGCGCGGTGATTGTCCCAGGTCGGGTCACTGACCCAGACGCCGCTGTCGGGGAAGTAGCGCTTGAGGAAATCAGCGCCGATCTTCAGCGCGCCGGACGCACCGATGGTCTGGATGGTGGCGACCCGGCCGTCGCGCAGCACCGCGCTGTCGCTGCCGAACAGCAGGCCCTGGACGGCGGTGCGGTACTCGGCCAGCCCTTCCATCGGCAGGTACGGGCGCGGGCCGGTCTCGCCGGCATGGGCCGCTTCGGCCTTCCTGACCGATGGCAGCAACGGAATGCGGCCCTCTTCGTCGTAGTACAGGCCGATGCCCAGATTGACCTTGGTCGGTCTCGGGTCCTGGTGGAATTTTTCGACGAGCGTCAGGATCGGGTCGCCGGGATAGGCGTCAACGTGTTCGAACATGGTCGGAATGCTCTGCTGGGTGTGAAAACGGGTTTGGCGCCGGGCGATGTTCGCGGAGGGCTCCGCGTCCGGTCGTCGATCAACCTAACATTGCCACCGATCGGCGCAAAAAACCATCATCAGTCATCAGCCCGTTCCGCCATGGCCGTGCCCGCCTGCCGCATCGCGCCGTCATGCCGTTACCGGTACCCGCCTGCCGGGCAGGATGCCTGTGTCGTGAAAAGTGGTGGAAAGGCTGACAGCGGCACCGCCGCCGTGTAGCGTGTGGCCCGGCGTTCCGTGTTCTCTTTCCGGTTCGCCAGCCATCCGGATTTCCGCAGCGACGCACACCGGCCCGATCCGGTCCCCGCCGTTGCCCCAACGTTCCAGGAGAGACCCTCATGCGACCCATGCTCCGGCTTGCCGCCGCAGTACTGGCCCTCGGCCTTGCCGCCTGCCAGACGCCTCCCCGCACACCGGCCGCTTCTGCCGGTGCCCGCCCGCTGCCGTCGGCAGCCGCTGACACGCGCATCGACCAGCCTCGCGATCAGGCCGAGCTGCTGGCAGTCATCGCCCAGCACCACCAGGACGTCATCGACGCCTCGGTCATGCTGTTTCCCCGCGTCCGCTCACCAGTCTGGAAGGCCTATCTGAGCGACACCATCAAGACCCAGGCCAATGAACTCCGCCAGGTCCGCGCACTGCAGGAACAGCTCGGCGGCACCCCGCGCGAAGTGGCCGCCCGGCCGTTTCCCGACTTGCTGAGCGGCAGCGTGACCGACGCCACCACCCGCTACCAGCAGGCCAAGGACGCGCGGGACGACGTGCTGCGTCAGCAACTGGCCGCCGGCAACCAGCTCGCCGCCGGTCCGCAGCTTGCCGGTCTGGTCGACAAGCTGTCGACCCGCCTGCCGGATGAACCGGCCCGCCTGGCCCGGCTCGCCGACGAGGACCCGACCCGCGCGCCGGCCGCCACCCGGGCCGGCAGACACGCCGACAGCGCCAGACATGGCTCCGCCCGCAAGCATCAGGCCGGCAGCAGGAAGGCCCATGCCAGTGCCGGCAAGAAGAGCAGCAAGGCCAGCGCGACCCGGTCTTCTTCGAAGAAGAAGCACAAGAAGTAGGTCGCGCCCGGCCTCCGGACCCGGTCAGACGCCGATGACGCCACCGTCGCGGCGGCGGATCACCACGGTCGCCGAACGCGGCCGGCCGCCGGCATCGCCGTCCGGCCAGCTCGACACCGCCTTCGGCTGCGCCGGGTCCGAACGCTCACTGGACGTTTCACCCGGGTGCTGGATATTGACGAACAGGGTGCGGTTGTCCGGCGTGAACGCCAGGCCGGTGATTTCGCAGCCGTTCGGACCGGTCAGGAAGCGGCGCACCTGACCGGTCTCCGGCAGGGTCGCCAGCATCTGGTTGTTGCCCATGTTCGCGTATTCCTTCTGGTTCAGCGTGCTGGTCGACACGTCGGTCTGAATCCACAGGATGCCGTTGCTGCTGAACTTCAGCCCGTCCGGGCTGCCGAACGCGTCGCCATTGACCGTGCCCTTGCTGGCGCCGTCCAGCGTCGGATTGCCGGCCAGCGCGAACAGATCCCACTTGAAGCTGTCGCTGGTCGGATCATTGCCGGCTTCCTGCCAGCGGATGATGTGGCCGAAGATATTCTTCGCACGCGGATTGGCCGCGTCGGTGCCCGGCTTGCCATCGGTGCCGCGCTCGCTGTTGTTGGTCAGCGTGCAGTACAGCTCCCACGGACGCTCCGGATGGACGGCAATCCACTCCGGACGGTCCATTTTGGTCGCTCCGACCTTGTCGGCGGCACGGCGGGTGTGGATCAGCACCTCGGCCTGATCGCGGAAGCCGTTGTCGGCGGTCAGCCCGTGCTGGCCGTGCACCAGCGGCAGCCAGCGCCCGCCATTGTCATCGTCGAAGCGGGCGACATACAGCGTGCCCTGATCGAGCAGGGTGCGGTTGGCCTTGCGGTCGTGCGGCTTGTACTTGCCACTGGACACGAATTTGTAGATGTACTCGAAACGCTGGTCGTCGCCCATGTACACCACCACCCGGCCGTCCGGCGCCAGCGAGACCGTCGCGCCCTCATGCTTGACCCGGCCGAGCGCGGTCCGCTTCACCGGCCGGGACTTCGCATCGTACGGATCGATTTCCACCACCCAGCCGAAGCGGTACGGCTCGTTCGGCGTCACCTGGCGGTCGAAGCGGAAGTCGCGTTCGCTCCAGCGGTAGCCGGCATCCTGCGCCTTGATGCCGTAGCGCTTGTCGTCCTCGGTCAGGGTGCCGTTGTTGGCGAAGAAATCGCTCCAGTTCTCCTCGCAGGTCAGATAGGTGCCCCACGGCGTCTGACCATTGGCACAGTTGTTGAACGTGCCGAGTACGGTCGTGCCTTTCGGATCGGCCTCGGTCCGCATCAGCGCATGGCCGCGCGCCGGCCCGGCGATGTCACAGGGTGTCTGCGCGGTAATGCGCCGGGCGAACGACGACGGGCGTACCACCCGCCAGTTGTCGCCGGCGTGCTCGACTTCGATCACCGACACGCCAACGGCGGCCTGGGCCTTGGCCACCTTGGCCTCGCTCCAGTCTTTCATGCCGTCAGGATGAAGCAGCCCGTCGTCGATATATTCGTGGTTGATTGCCAGCAGGCCGCGGCGCGAACTCTGCGCACCAAACGGCAGCGTAAAGTACGCCATGCCGTCATGGTGCATGCCGGCCTGCACCGCCTGCTCGGCGGCGGTATTGCTGGCATCGGGCTTGAAGGCCGGCATCCGGCCCCGGATGCCGGTCGGGTCGCCCCAGGCGTACAGCACCTCGGCCGTATAACCGTCCGGCACCACCACGCTGTCGCGCACGGCGATCGGTACCGGCTCGAAGGCCAGCGCCACCGCTCTGGCGACCGGGGCCGGCGTGGCCGCCTCCGCGAGGCCGGCCAGCGGCGCGAACAAGGGCGAGAACAGGCCGGCGGCCACCGCGCCGGCGCCGCCCTTCAGCAGGCTGCGACGCGACAGTTGCGCGCTGACCAGGTCGGAAAAAGCGCGGTTATCGCTGGAATTGACGATGCTGTCGTCGGTCTTGATCAGTTTGCTCACGGCGCACGATTTCAGGTCATGGAAATGACCGCCACGCTATCGTCATGACATGACTGCACAGTGAAAAACCGATGAACAAATGATGACGGCCGGTCATTGACCGGCCGTTGGGCGAAACCGCAATCGCGGTTCTACTGGCAGCGACGCTTCTGCAGGCTGGCCTTTGGCCACTGGCCGGCGATCTTGCGCACCGCGCCGGCTTCGGCCGGTTCCAGCCCGTCGAACAGGAATCGGGTCTGCTTGATGCCCTTGCCGCGCGACTCGATGTCGGCACCGGTAATGCCGGCAGCGTTCAGCTTGGCGACAAAGGCCCTGGCCGCGCTTTCCTGGCTGAACAGCCCGAGCGACAGCGCGTTCTTGTTCGGTTCGTTGGCAACGACGTAATTGTCAAAACCCTTGCCCTTCAGTTCGAGCGAACGGGTATTGGCGGCGGCGCGATCGGCAGCCGGCGGCAGATACACCCAGTGCTTGCCGGTCGGACGGCCCCCGGTCTCACTGACGCTTTCCTTCGCCTTCAGGCCCTGCTTGCCGAGTGCGGCACGTACCGATGCCACATCCTGCTCACCGAAGGTGCCCAGCGCCAGACACACCCGGGGAACGGCCGGCTTGCTGTCGGCGGTTTTCTCCGCCTTCGCGGCCGGTTTGTCCGCAGGTTTCTCAACCGGCTTGTCAGCCACCTTGCCGGCCGTGGCCGGTTTCTCGGCCGCTTTGTCTGCCGGCTTGTCAGTCCCGCTGGCGACAGGGGCGTCAGCCGGTTTGTCGGCAGCTTTCCCGGCCGGGGTGTCCGCCGGTTTCGCTGCAGCGGCCTCGCCCGTCTTCGCCGTATCGGCCGGTGCCGGGCCGGCATCGGCCGTCGGTTTCGCGCTGGCCAGCACGGCCTCGGCCTCGCTGGGCGCGAGCCGGCTCGCCTGATGGGCATTGAATTCGTACGGGGCGGTATACACCTCGTGCGGCATTTCGAGCGAAATCACCGTCGCCGCGACCAGGTTGGCCACGACCAGTGAGGCAAAAATCCATTTCAACATAGCGGTTGGGCGACCAGTGCCAGTCCGGAAAGAACCAGATTATCCACAATCGCCGCCGGTACGGCGAGATGAGACATCAGCATCATGCCATCCCCCCCGCCAATCAGGATGCGGACCGGGCGGCCAAGGTCGGCGGAAAAGCGTGCGGCGCGGCGTTCCACCGGCGCCACCAGCGCATCAATGCAGCCGGACAGGATCGCATCGGCGGTCTGCTGCGGATAAGCGGCGTAGTCCCCTTCCGGGTAGCCAAGCCGGGCAGTTCCCCGCGCCAGGCTCTGCCGCATCAGCGCAAATCCGGGGGCAATGGTGCCGCCGCGAAACATGCCGTCGCGGTCCAGGCAGTCGAGGGTCAGCGCGGTGCCGGCACTGACCACCAGCAGGTCACCGCCGGGCTCATGGTGGGCACCGATCAGCGCTGCCCAGCGGTCCGCGCCCAGCCGGGCCGGATCACGGTAGCCATTGCGCACGCCGGCCCGCTCCGCCGTCGGCTGCAGCCACTCGACCGGCAGTCCGACCAGCGCGGCGATGGCGCTGTTGTCGGCCGGCGAGGCCACGCTGGCGCCGACGACCCGTTGCGGCGGTGTCTGCGCCACAGCCAGCCCCAGCGGGGTCAGATCGTCATGCGGGCAGGCGTGTACCGGCCCGGGACGTCCGTCAGCACCGAGCCAGGCCCATTTGACCCGGGTATTGCCGGCATCGATCAGCAGCGTGCTCATGCCATCCTCAGGCTGACATCGCCGGCATGCACCACAATGTCTCCGCTGGCGGTGCGTACCCGCAGCGCACCGGTTGCGTCGACACCGATCGCGATGCCATGCACGATATTCCCGTCCGGCTGATGCACGGCAATTGCCTGTCCCTGCCAGGCGAACAGCCGCTGCCATTCGTCGCGCAGCGCATCGAAGCCTTCGCGGGCGAACAGGTCCAGCACGTCACCGAGTTCGGCCAGCAGCCGTCCGGCGATCGCGTTGCGGCCAAGTTCCGGCCGGATGCTGCGCGTGCCGGTCACCGGCTGGTCGACGACGGCCGGCGGCGTCAGATTGATGCCGATGCCGATCACCACCGCCGTCGGGCCCAGACTGTCGCCGGCCAGTTCGATCAGGATGCCGGCCAGCTTTCGCCCGTCCATCAGCACGTCGTTCGGCCACTTGAGCGCCACCGGCAGCCCGAAATGGGCCAGTGCCCGCACGATGGCCACCCCGACCGCCAGCGACAGGCCGGACAGGCGACCTATGCCGCCCTCGAAGCGCCACAGGGCGGAAAAGGTCAGCGACTCGCCGACCCGCGCCTGCCAGCGACGGCCGCGGCGGCCGCGGCCGGCAGTCTGGACTTCGGCAAACAGCGCCAGCCCGCCCGGGCAGCCGTTGCCGGCCCGGGTCAGCAGGGCGGTATTGGTCGAATCGATTTCGTCGGCAATCTCGACATTCCAGCCACCGCCGGCCAGCGCGGAGATGGTGCGGGCATCGCACCATTCGATCGCCGGCGTCAGCCGGTAGCCACGGCCGCGTACATGCTGCAGCGTCAGCCCGTAGTCACGTTCCAGGGTCTGCACCAGTTGCCACACGTGCGAACGCGAGCGACCCAGTTGCGTGGCCAGCACTTCGCCGGAATGGAATTGCCCGTCGCCGAGCGTGCGCAGCAATGCAAACATGTCAGCGTCCCTGCGTATCGCGAATGCGGGCGAGGGTGGCCGTGGTGGAAGTGGCGTGCAGGAACGGTATCGAGTGCACCTGTCCGCCACGGGCAAGCACCTCGCGGCTGCCGACAATGCGGTCAGGAGTCCAGTCGCCGCCCTTGACCAGCACGTCCGGGCGGACCAGCCCGATCAGATCGGCCGGCGTGTCGCTGTCGAACCAGGTCACCAGGTCGACGCAGGCCAGCGCGGCCATTACTGCCGCGCGGTTCTCCAGTGCATTGACCGGGCGGTCGTCGCCCTTGCCCTGCCGTCGCACCGAGGCATCGGTATTCAGCGCGACAATCAGTGCCTGCCCAAGCGCACGCGCCTGGGCCAGGTAGGTCACATGGCCGCGGTGAAGAATGTCGAAACAGCCGTTGGTAAAGACCAGCGGCCTCGGCATGGTGTCCAGCCGGGCGGCAAGCGCCTCCGGCGGACAGATTTTCTGCTCGAAATCAGGTAATGGATAGTTCATGCGGCTGGGCTTGCGCCGAGCGTTTTGCGGTAGCGATTGAGGGCCTGCACCGTGTCCAGCTCGACGCCGAATAGACTCGACAAGTTGCGCAGGATACCACCGACCACGCGCTGCTCCCATTCGCTGCCGAAACGGATCTTCTGCGTCAGCCAGTCTTCGAGCCAGTCCGGGTCCGGCAGCCGGCTCTGCACCGTATCGTTCGGGAACAGCGACTGGTTCACGTGCAGGTTGGTCGGGTGCAGCGGCTTGCCGGCACGGGCAGAGGCCGCCATCAGCATGCCGATTTTGGCAAAGGCAGTACGGGCTTCGTCACCATGCTGCTCGATCGCCCGCTTCATGTATTTCAGATAGGCGCCGCCATGGCGCGCTTCGTCATGTGACAGGGTGCGGTAGATATGCTTGATCACCGGTTCCGAGTGCCATTCGGATGCACAGCGGTACCACTGGGTCAGCCGGAGTTCGCCGCAGAAGTGCAGCATCAGCGTCTCCAGCTTCGGGGCCGGATCGAACTCGAAGCGCACCGCATGCAGTTCGGCCTCGGTCGGCACCAGTTCGGGACGGAAGCGACGCAGGTACTCCATCAGCACCAGCGAGTGCTTCTGTTCCTCGTAGAACCAGATCGACATGAAAGCGGAAAAGTCGCTGTCATCCTTGTTGTCGCGCAGGAACATCTCGGTCGCCGGCAGCGCCGACCATTCGGTGATGGCATTCATCCGGACGGTCTGCGCCTGCTCGTCGGTCAGCTTGTCGGCGTCGAATTCCTCCCACGGAATGTCGGTCGCCATGTTCCAGCGTGCTTTTTCCAACTGGGCATACAGCTCGGGGTACAGCATCTGAGACTCCATATAGTCGAGTATTCGCTCTATTCTACCGGACATGAGACATTATTTGACTTACATCAAACAAGGTTCATTCCCTTTCGCCCGACCCGCAACTTCAGCGGCCAGCGCAGGCGGCGCGTTTCGTCGTCCGGCCATAACCGTTCCAGCGCCGGGACGATCGCTGCGCGCGGATCGCGGCCGGTCGCTTCCCCGGCCAGACGGGTGGCAGACCAGCTGCCCAGGTAACCGAGCAGCTGGGCGCGGCTCCAGTCGGCCTCCAGCGTGAATGCGGGTGCCGGCAGCTCGGCAAACGGCCAGTCCAGCGTGGCATAGCCCTGTTCGACCCAGGCCCGCTGCGGTGGCCAGTAGGCGCCGACCACATCGTGATAATAAGTCTCCAGCACCAGATCGAGCGCGGCATCGTCGCTGGCGAACTGCTGGTAGCACCAGGCAGCGATCAGCCCGCCAGGCCGCAGCACGCGCCAGGCTTCGGCAAAGAAGCGCGGATGGTCGAACCAGTGCAGGGCCTGGGCCACGGTCAGCAGATCCACGCAGTCGTCCGCCGCCGACAGCTGTTCGGCCGGTTCGCAGCGCGTTTCCACATTTGTCCACGCCGGCATGCGGGCCAGTTGCCCGGCGCTGGCATCACTGGCCAGTACCCGCTCGAAGCGGTCCACCAGCCCGGCCACCGCCTGGCCGTTGCCGGTCGCCACATCGAGCGCCAGCCGGCGAGAGTCGACCGCCGCCGCCAGCCAGTCGAACAGGGCATCCGGATAGCGCGGCCGGAAGTCGGCATAGGCATCGGCCACGGCAGAGAAATGATCGGGAAAGGATGAGCTCATCGGTACCGCCTCCTGTCAGGCATACGCCCGGACACTAGCATAGCCCCGATGTCGGTCCCGTGAACGGGGCCACAAATGAAGAAACCCCTTCGTACTCGGTACGAAGGGGTTCGGCAGGGGGTCCGGCAGTGACCTACTTTCGCATGGGCAAGTGCCACACTATCATCGGCGCAAAGCAGTTTCACGGTCCTGTTCGGGATGGGAAGGGGTGGTGCCCGCTCGC
>NZ_JHVK01000030.1 GCF_000620105.1 Microvirgula aerodenitrificans DSM 15089
CTCGATGCCTTGTTGATGGCGCTGTGGCGCCGCAAACCCTCCGGCCGTGTCCTGGTTCATTCGGATCAGGGTTCTCAGTACGGCAGCGACGATTGGCGCCGCTTTTGCCAGTCCCATAACCTGGAGCCCAGCATGAGCCGTCGCGGCAACTGCTGGGATAATGCGGTGGCGGAGTCGTTCTTCAGCAGCCTGAAGAAGGAGCGTATCCGCAAACGGATCTACAAAACCCGCGATCTGGCCCGCTCAGACGTGTTCGACTACATTGAAGCTTTTTACAACCGCACCCGCCGCCATAGTCACCTGGGCGGCATCAGTCCCGAGGCCTTCGAACGGGCCTCGGCGTGAGGCAGGTATTTGTCTACTGACCCCGGGACAGTCCAGGAATGCCTACTGGAGCCGGGGCAGTCCAGTCAGTCTGCCCAAGCGAACTGAAGCAACGCACCTGTATCCATACAAGACGGCACACTGCATGTCCAGTACCATGCTGAAGCTCAGCACCAGTGGTGCCCTCGATCACACCGTGCCTGGACTGCCAGATAACAGCACTTGATACCCTACAGACTCACTCTGCTGTTATATTTGCTGTTATATTTTCCATATGGAAAATAAAATTTATTATAAATCAACAAGATAAATAATTGATTCGATTCCTGTCGGGGCGCCACACTGAAGTCCACAGCAGTCCGGCAACATCCACCAAACCCGCATGGCACAAGGCTTTGCGGGTTTTTTGTTGCCCTGCGCTATCGCCGGACGTTCAGATCCAGACGTCGTTCGGCGCCGTTCTCTCCCCGCCCTGGTCTCCGGTATTGGCGACCCCCCTTGGCTCGATCAGCAGCATCTGCACTTCCTCACTGGCATGGGGTTTGTGCTCGACCCCTTTGGGGACGACATACATCTCCCCGCTGTTGACGAGTACATGGCCATCGCGAAAATTGATGCGCAACTGGCCGTCCAGCACGATAAACGTCTCGTCCGTTTCCGCATGCGAGTGCCAGACGAATTCGCCGGCGATTCTGACTACCTTGAACTGGTAGTCGTTCATCTCGGCGATGACGCGGGGCTGCCAGCGGTCGGTGACCAGGTTCAACTTCTGCGCCAGGTTGATCGCGTGCGGGGCAGGACGGTGGGGGGTGGAATGGCTCGGCATGACGGACTCCTTGTGGTGGTCGGATGCATGCCAGTCTGCCGGGATTGCCGGGCCTTATCTTGTACGATCCTGCAAGGTCGGCGCCGGGTCAGACAGGCCCCGCAAGGCACGCAGCCAGCGGCCCGGCGACAGGCCATACGCACGGGTGAAGTGTTTCGTCATGTGGCTCTGATCGGTAAAACCGGCCCAGAGTGCGGCCTGCGCCAGCGACTGGCCGGCCACGACAAGGCGGCGCACCCGTTCCAGCCGGCGCATGGTCAGATAGCGGTACGGGCTGGTGCCGTACAGCACCCGGAAGTCCCGCGACAGCCGCCAGCGATCGCGCCCGCTGACGAGTTCCAGCTCATCCAGCGTCACCGTGCATTCCAGACGGTCCAGCAGGTAGCTTCGGGCCAGTTCGGCTGGCACGATAGTCGACAGCCTGTCGCCCGCGCGGCGCCCCCGCTGCAGCAGCCAGCGCCTGCGCGAGATCGAAGATCGCATCCTCTTCCTCGAGGGGGGCGAGGTCGTCCAGGGAGCGGAGCAGCACATCGGAAGCGGCCAGCAGCCGTGGATCGGCGGACAGCCCGCCGGCAATGAACGGCAATGGCCGGCCGCCCAGCACCCGCTGGATCAGTGACGGTTCGATATAGAGCATCCGGTAGCGAAACCCGGCGTCTGTCCCGGCAGAACCATCATGCGGCTCATCGGGATGCAGCACGAGGGTTCCCCCCGGCATGCTGTGCGTCATGCTGCGGCGATAGTGGAAGCTCTGGACACCCGCCAGCGTGCGGCCGATGGCATAGGTTGCATGCCGGTGCATGTCGTAGCCATGGCCACCAAAGAACGCTTCGATGCGTTCCACGTCCCGCACGGAAGACGCCCGCTGCACCCAGTCGTGCTGGCCCGGAAGCGCAATAGTGATCCGCTGTGCCATTTCCGCTTACCGTACTTTCTCTGCCCACGTCGCAAGAAACCGGTCGATGACGACGCGCGGGAGCGGCGGCAGGGCCTCGTGAAAACCCCTCATCAGCTTGGCACCTGCGACCCTGCGCGCGGCGGTTCGGTCAGGAGGTCCCGGGCGGCACGGTTGCGGCTGAAGACATTGGGGGTAGCGAGGGGGCAGTCAGGCATCGGGTTTTCCTTCTGGCACAGATCTAAAGAGGAAAACGGTCCGGCGGTACAGCTGACCGCGGCGAACGGGGCATCGCCAGCCGGGGGCGGCGGCGCCTGGCCAACGGGAAAGAGGGCCCCCATGCTACCCCGGGATGCGACCCGCCCAGAAGCCTCCACCCACAAAAAAGCCCACGGCACTCATGTGCCATGGGCTGTCGCCATTCACTAGCGGGAATCAGAACTCGGCGTCGATATCCACCACATTGATCAGCTTGTGGTTGACGAATTCCTTGAGGCCGAGACCGATCAGCTCGCGGCCGTAGCCGGAGCGGCGGATGCCACCGAACGGCAGGTCGGCCTTGACCATGGTCGGATGGTTGACGAACACCATGCCGGTCGAGATCTTCGCCGCCACTTCGGCGCCATGGCGGGTGTTGGCGGTAAAGACCGAACCACCAAGGCCGAACGGCGAGTCGTTGGCGATGCGCACGGCGTCATCCTCGTCCCGGGCGCGGAACAGCATCGACACCGGGCCGAAGAATTCCCAGTAGTAGGCCGGGTTGTCGGACGACACATTGGTCAGGATGGTCGGCTGGACGAAGGCGCCCCGGGTCGGCACTTTCGGGCCGACTTCGGTCGCGGTCGCGCCATGGGCGACGGCCTGGCGGATCTTTTCCTTCACTTCGTCGGCAGCGGCCTGCGACGACAGCGGAGCCAGCGTGGTGTCGGCGGCGAACGGGTCGCCGGCGCGCAGGGCGGCCACACCGGCGGTGTAGCGTTCGAGGAACGCGTCATACACCTCGTCGACAATGATCATGCGCTTGGACGACACGCAGACCTGGCCACCGTTCCAGTGGCGACCAAAGACCGCCCACTTGACCGTCTTGTCCAGCTCGGCGTCGGCCAGCACCACGAAGGCATCGGCGCCACCGAGTTCCAGCGTGGACTTTTTCAGTGCCCTGGCCGCCTGGGCGGCCACTACGGCACCGGCGCCTTCCGAGCCGGTCAGCGCCACGCCATGAACGCGCGGGTCGTTGAGGATGGCTTCGATCTGCGAACGCGTCGCATACAGGTTTTTGAAGGCGCCAGTCGGCAGCCCGGCTTCGGCCATCAGTTTTTCGAACGCGGCGGCACTTTGCGGCACATTGGACGCATGCTTCAGCAGCACGGTATTACCGGCCGACAGCTGCGGCGCAATGATGCGGGCAATCTGGTAGTACGGGAAGTTCCACGGTTCGATGGCCAGCAAGACGCCAAGCGGTTCGTGGACCAGAATGGCTTCGCCTTCGGCGGCCTTGGCCACCGGCAGTTTTTCCGGGGCCAGCAGCGCTTCGGCGTTGTCGGCATAGTATTCGAGGATCTGAGCCGACAGCTCGACTTCAGCCTGGGCTTCGGCAAACAGCTTGCCCATCTCGATCGTCAGTAGTTCGGCATACGATTTGCTGCCCTTGCGGAGCAGCGTCGCGGCCTGGCGCAGAATGGCGGCGCGCTGGGCAAACGAGGTGGTTTTCCACTTCAGGAAGGCTGCATGGGCGTTATCGATCGCCTGGGTAACTTCCGCATCGGTGGCGTCCGGAAACGTCTTCAGGAGCTCGCCGGTATACGGATTGAGAGTGGCATACGCCATAGGTGAACCGTCCTTTCACATCTGCTGGGTAAAGGCGTTTCGTCAGACGGAGATGTCGTGGAGCGGTAGATGGACCAGGGCAAGGGCGTCTGGCTATCGCCGAAGAGAGCCAGTTGATTCGAGTCAATACATAGTACCCAGTGTTTCACGGCCCCACAATGCGGACGCCATTGCATTTGTAAATCAGCATGCCATTCACGCACTATCAGTAGGGTTATTAAACATTCACGGCAAATTCCCACAAAAAATGCTGCAATACACAATAAATGCAGAATGAAACCCCGTTCACGCAGCACCCGTCGCCCGCAGGCGACAAGCTTGCTAGAATCCGCCGCCTCCCTCTCCATCCGGTCACCCCATGAGCCCACCCTCCGCCGGCACGCCTCTTTCGTCCCCGGCCAGCGCCAGCGGCGGTAATGGTCTGCTGTGGAGCCTGGCCGGCGTGGCCGTCGTGCTTGCCATCCTGCAGCCGCGCGCGCCCATGGACTGGATCAGGCTGGTCGACTGGCGCACCATCGGCGCCCTGGCCGGACTGCTGGCGATCACCCAGGGCGTCGAGCGCAGCGGCATCCTGCAGACAGTCGGCCAGCGCCTGCTGTCGCGCATCACGAATCTGCGCACGCTGGGTCTGCTGCTCACCGGGGGGGCGGCCCTGCTGTCCGCGCTGGTCACCAACGACGTCAGCCTGTTCCTGCTGGTGCCGATGACCCGGGTGCTGGCGGCGCAGGCCCATCTGCCGCTGACGCGACTGGTGGTGCTCGAAGCGCTGGCAGTCAATGCCGGTTCGGCGCTGACCCCGATCGGCAATCCGCAAAACCTGTATCTGTGGCACCGTTCCGGCGAGAGTTTCTTCGGCTTTATCGGCATGATGGCGCCGGCCGCCGCGATCATGCTGTTCTGGGTATTTGTCGCCTGCTGGCTGCTGCTGCCGCGCACGCCCATCACCCTCAAACCGGCGGTCAGCACCGCACCGGTCGCGCCGCGCCTGCTCGGCCTGTCGGTGCTGCTGTTCATCGGCTTTGTCATCGCGCTCGACCGGAACTGGCTGCCGGCGGGGCTGGCGGTGGTCTTCGGCGTCTACCTGTTTGCTCATCCGCGCGTGCTGCGCGGCATCGACTGGGGGCTGCTGGCGGTGTTCGTGCTGATGTTCGTCGACCTGCGGCAGATCGCCGATCTTCCTGCCATTACCACGGTACTTCGTCAGTGGTCGATCGCCGACGGCTGGCGCGCGTATCTGGCCGCCATCGCCACCTCGCAGCTGATCAGCAATGTCCCTGCCACCCTGCTGCTGGACCGGCATGTCACTGACCTGACCGCGCTGGCCATCGGGGTGAATGTCGGCGGCTTCGGCTGCGTGCTGGGCTCGCTCGCCAATCTGATCGCGCTGCGTCTGGCCCGGGTGCCGCACGGCTTGCGCGACTTCCACTGCATCAGCCTTCCCTTCCTGCTGGTCTGCGCCGCCTCGGTCGCCGTGCTGCTCTAGGACAGCGCCGCCTCGACCCGGTTGCGGCCATTGTGCTTGGCCTTGTACAGCGCCTTGTCGGCCTGCTTCAGCACCGTTTCCACGGCAGCCCCGCCCGCCGGCCAGTGGGACACGCCGGCCGACAGGGTGATCGGCGTTCCGGTCGGGCTGTCGGTTGCGGCAATCCGCGTGCGCAAGCGCTCGGCAACCCCGATCGCCGTTTCCTGGCTGCAGTCGGGCAGCAGCATGCAGAATTCCTCGCCACCGAGCCGGCACAGCAAATCGTTGCTGCGCGAGCCATTGCGCATCTGCCGTGCCAGGTATTGCAGCACCCGGTCGCCGGTATCGTGGCCGAACTGGTCATTGACCTGCTTGAAGTGATCGACATCCAGGGCGATGACGGCAAACGGCCGCGCCTCGGCCTGCCATTGCGCCAGCGCCGCCTGCATCCCGCGCCGGTTGACCAGCCCGGTCAGGGTATCGGTAATGTTCTCCTGATTGAGCCGCCCGAGTTTCTGATGGATCTTCGCCAGGCCGGCCAGCATCGCCCGCTTCAGCTGCTCGGCCTCGACATACCATGAACGCACCCGACGGATCTGTTCCGGGGCATGGGGCGAATCCCAGTCCTGGGCGGTATTGGCCAGCCGCGACAGTGGCTGCGCAATCACCCGCGACATCCACCAGGCGCCCAGTACCGACAGCAGGAAGAACGGGAAGGTGTGGCGCAGGACATCCAGCATCAGGCCATCCAGTCCCTGCAGCGTCGCGGCCGTCGGCCGCTGGGCGACGATGCCCCAGCCGGTGCGGCGCAGCGGCGCATATCCGGTCAGCATGTCGGTTCCCTGCGAGTTGACCAGTTGCAGATTGCCGGTCTGGCCGGCAATGACCGCCTCGATGGCCGGATTGTCGGCCACGACCTGCCCGACCCGTTTCGGGTCCCGGTGATAGATCAGCCGCCGCTGCTGGTCGACCACATACAGGTAGGAACCGTCACGGTAATAGTTCTCTCCCAGCAGCGAATGCAGGACGTTCTTTTCCTGCAGATAGATCGCGCCGCCGACATAGCCCAGATATTGACCGTCCGCCGTGTAGACCGGCTGGGAAATAAAGATCAGCAGGTAACCGGATGCCCCGATATACGGTTCGGAAATCATTGGCTGGCGCCGCTTCAGCGCGGCGCGGATCCCCGGGCTGTCGATGATCACGCCGGTCAGCGCGGGCCGGCGCGGCGCGGCCGCCAGTGCCGTGCCGTCGGCACGGATGATAAAGACCGAATTGAAGCTGCCGTTCTGCTGCTGCAGACGGTCGGCCTCGGCCACCAGTTGCGCCGGCTGGTCCATCAGCGGCGTCAGCAGCCTGGCGCTGTAGGCCAGTTGCCGCTGCGCATCGGCCAGAAAATGGTCGGTGCTGCTGGCCAGCTTGATCGCGTAGGCACGGTTGGTTTCCATCGCCTGTTCCATCAGCAGGCTGCGCTGGGTACGGTAGCTGGCGTAGAAGGTATAGGTCAGCGTCAGCAGGGCCGTGCTGACAGTCAGCAGCAGGATCAGGCGGCGGAGGTTTATTTTTATCATGACGTCATTATTACGTAATGACGGTGCCGGTGGCGCGGTTTGCCGGTACTGCCGCCAGATCAGAACCGCTCTTCCGGCCGCAAATAGCGCCATTGCCCCTGCGCCAGGTCACCCAGCGCAATGCGGCCGACGCGGATGCGGCGGACTTCGGTCACCCTCAGACCGACCGCATCGGCCATGCGCCGGATCTGCCGCTTGTGGCTGTCGCGCAGCAGCACGCGCAGCTGCCGGTCGCTCTGGCGGCTGACCCTGGCCAGCTTCAGCAGTTCATCGTCCACCGTCACCCCGGCCGCCAGCCGTGCCAGTGCCGTCTCGGACACCTCGCCATCCAGGCCGACCAGGTATTCCTGCTCGAAATCGGCAGCATCGGCAATCAGCTTGCGGGCAATGCGCCCATCCTGGGTCAGGACCAGCAGACCCGAGGAATCCACATCCAGCTTGCCGGCCGGTGCCAGCTGGTTCAGGTGCTTTTTCAGGAAGGCGTAGCCGGAGTGGTCACTGGCAGAACGGGTTTCCGGCTTGATCAGCATCCAGGCCGGCCACTCGCCGTTTTCCGACAGGCCGGCCGCATAGCCGACCGGCTTGTTCAGCAGGATGGTCACCCGGTCGGCCTGCATCGCCATTGCCTGCCGGGTCAGCTCGATCTGCTGGTCGGGGCGAACCCGGCTGCCCAGCACGTCGACCACCTCGCCATCGACCCGGACCAGCCCCATCTCGATGAACTCGTCGGCCTCGCGGCGCGAGCACAGGCCCAGTTCGGTCATGCGTTTGGACAGGCGGAGGGTATCGGTCATGGTGCGGTCTTCAAGGTCGGGCGGCGGGAGCGCGATTATCCCGGTTTTCACCGCCCGGGTCTGTAGCGGGTGTCGTATTTCCCCGACGGCCCCGTAACGCCGGTTTAGCCAGAAGCAGCATGATGGATATCATGGAAAAACAACCATAACTTCATGATATTCAATGATAAAACAAAACCACATACTTCATGAAATTCCAGGAACGGCAGCAAGTAGCGGCATTTCGCGCCGCCCGTTCCATGCATAGGCCAACGGACAGGCGGCGCCCGTCCCTGCCCGGCTGGATGGCCATCGTTCTGGCCTCGTCACTGCCGGCCCTGTTCCCCCTGCTCCACCACGACAGCAGCGACCGGATCAGCAAGGTCTGGCTCTCCGGGCTGCTCCTGCTGTGCACGACCGCACTGTGCTGGCGAACGCGCTGGCTCCGGCCGCTTGCCGTCACCGTCTGCCTGCTGCTGGCCAGCAACCTGACCCTGTCGCTGTTTGCCCATGTCAGCTACCGTCACCCGTTCAACGACGGACTGGCGATGAGCATCATCCTGACCCACCCGCGCGAAGCGTTCGGAATGCTGACGCTGTACTGGCCGTATCTGCTGGCGCTGCCGGCCGGCTGCGCCCTGTTTCTGCTGCCGGCCATCACCCTGTCCCGCCACAGCGGGCGCCGGCCACTGGTCGTGGCGACAGCGCTGCTGGTCACCTATGCCGGCTACAGCTGGCTGAAAGCGGCATGCATGGACGATCCGCCGGCGGACCGGAAGGTGCCGAGCGTTCACTTGCTGCGCAAGAGCGCCCTGTTCAACGGCAGCCATTTCGCCGCCGCCCTGCATGACCAGCCGCTGTTCGACCGCATCGCCCGCCACCCGGTCCGGCACAGGCTGACCGTCACCGACAGCGGCATCGATACCTATGTACTGGTCATCGGCGAATCGGCCCGGAAAAGCCATCACAGCCTGTACGGCTACCGGCGGGATACCACCCCGAACGCCCGGCGGCGGCAGGATGCCATGCTGGTGTTCGACCAGGCCATCGCCGGCGCGCCGCTGACCAATCTGGCCGTGCCGCTGGCGCTCAGTGCCAGCCACCCGGCACGCCACGATCCACTGCTGTATGCCGACAATGTGATCCATATCGCCAACCAGGCCGGGTTCCGCACCTTCTGGTATTCAAAACAGGAAGCCTTTGGCCTGTGGGCCAGCAGCATCAGCGGCATCGCGCTGAGCGCCGGACAGCAGCACTGGGTCCATGGCGCCCATGACGGGGCATTGCTGGCGCCATTGCGCGAGGCGCTCACCACGCCCGGCAGAAAACTGATCGTGCTGCACCTGAACGGCAGCCACCCGCCGGCCTGCGCCCGCTTCCCGCCCCACGCCACGGTATTCACCGGCGGCGAGCCGGCCGACGACTGCTACGACAACTCGATCCGCTACACCGATGCCCTGCTCGGGCAGATCTTCCCGCCGCTCGACCGGCAGAAAGCGTCGCTGCT
This sequence comes from Microvirgula aerodenitrificans DSM 15089, assembly GCF_000620105.1. Lineage (NCBI taxonomy): Bacteria > Pseudomonadati > Pseudomonadota > Betaproteobacteria > Neisseriales > Aquaspirillaceae > Microvirgula > Microvirgula aerodenitrificans. The sequence continues at coordinate 9,186 of NZ_JHVK01000030.1, forward strand.
GTATTTCTCCGACCACGGGCTGGAACGGCAGCCGCAGCGGCATCCGGTCTATGTCCACGGTGGCGGCCTGCCCAGCCGGCAGGCTTTCGATGTCCCGCAGTTCATCTGGTACAGCCGGCAGGTCGCGGCCACCAGCCGCCGCAGCGGACGGGTTACCGGACCGTATTCGACCGCCGACAATTTCGAGCTGATCCAGGACTGGCTCGGCGTCGACACCGGCCGGACCAGCTGCCGCTCCCCGCTGGCCCGCTGCTACCGGCGTGACGACAATGTCCATGTCGTGACCGCCAGCCGGGACAGCATGCCTTATGCCCGTCTGCGCGAGCGGCCGGACTGAGCGCGCAGTCCTCTTACCGGCGGGCACCAAGGGCGCGGGTCAGCCGGGTAGCATTGCGCTCCAGTTCGCCCAGCGGATCGGCGCCAGTGGTATCCAGCACCACCAGCCGGGCGCCGCCGGCGGCAATGGCGCGGGCCAGCTCTTCGGATGGCTGCTGGTGATGCACCACCAGTGCCACCGACTGCGACTTCAGTCGCTGGCTCAGCGCACCCAGCGCCTGCGTCGTCCACGCCTCCTCCTCCTTCAGCTCGGTCCCGACCAGATCGAGGTTGAAACCGGATATCAGATAATCGAGCCGGTCGGACAGGCTCAGCACCGACACATTGCTGACCGCGGCCAGTCGCGCCTCGGTGTCGGCCGCCAGCGTCACCAGCTGACGGCGGAAAGCAGCCAGATTGCTCTCGATTTTCGCCCGGTCGTCCGGCGACAGCCGACCCAGGTCGGCTGCCACGATATCGGCCATGCGGCCGAGATTGATCACATCCAGCCACGGGTAGGCCCCCAGTGCCGCAGCCTGGGGGCCGCCCTGCAGCGCAATGCCGGGCAAGGCGCCGTCGACCGGGCGGGCGGCATCGATCTCGACGATGCGGATATTGCTGCGCCGCGCCAGCGGGTACAGCGGATCTTCCGGCCAGATCGACCGCAGGGCGACCACCGCATCGGCCCCGGTCGCCGCCTGCTGCAGCGCGGGAGCGCCCCGGCCGGAGAAGTACGACAGCAGGCGGGTCGGCGGGATCGATGCCGGCGCCACGCGGCGGGCCTCGATTCCGGTGTCGGCGGTCAGTGTCGCCGTCAGTGCCTGGGTCAGCGGATGTGCGGCCAGCACGACCGGCCCGGCCAGCGCGGCATTCATGGCACCGGCCAGCAGGCCGGCCAGCAAGGTCAGAGTCAGTTTGTTCATCCGGCATTTCCTTTCAGGCCCGGCAGCACGCCACGGGCGATGGCCGCCAGTGCGAACAGCAGACCGGCCGTGAGAATGATCGCGGCGCCCGACGGCACCGGCAGTTCCAGTTCGATCGGCAGCAGGATGCCGACCAGGGTACTGATCGACGCCAGCAGCACCGACAGACCGAAAAAGCCCTTCAGCGACTGGCTCAGCAAGCGCGCGGCAGCGGCGGGAATGATCAGCAGCGCACCGACCAGGATCGCACCGATGACCTTGACTGCCGCCACGGTGACCAGGGTGACCATCACCACGAACAGGTAGTCGAGCGCCTTGACCGGCACGCCGCGCACACCGGCCAGTTGCGGATTGAAGCTGGCCAGCATCAGGCGGTTGTAGTTCGGCAGCGTCAGCCCCAGTACCAGCGCCGCCACCACGGCCAGCACCAGCAGATCCTGGCCATTGACCGTCAGCACCGAGCCGAACAGCACGTTTTCCAGGATGTGGACGTTGATGCGGCCGGACAGGATCAGCAGCAGGCTGGCGCCAAGTGCCAGCGACACCGACAGGAACACGCTGATCAGCGTGTCCGGCGACAGGCCGGTGCGGTTGCGCAGATAGTTCAGGCCGACGCCGAACAGCAGGCAGTAGCCAAACAGCCCGCCATACGGACCGGTGTACGGCTCGCCGAGCAGGATGCCGATCGCCACGCCGGTCAGCGCCGCATGACCGACCGCTTCGGAGAAGAACGCGAAGCGCTTGACCACCACCAGCGTGCCAAGCCCGCCGAGCACCGGCCCGATCACCAGCCCGGCCAGCACCGCATTGATGACGAAGCCGTAGCCGAGCGAGGCCGGCAGCCAGCCGCTGGCAGCCCAGCCCTGCACGGCGAGGCGAAAACTTTCGAACAGGGTCATGCGGCAACCTCCAGCCCGGCCGCCGCCGGCCGGGTCGAGAACAGCGCCATCAGCCGCTCCGGCGTCAGCGTCGGCGCCGGCGGGCCGTCGAACAGCACGCGCCGGTTCAGGCCGGTCACATGGTCGGCCAGCCGGCCAACCGCCGACAGATCGTGCTCGATCCACAGCACGGTCACGCCGGCCTCGCGCCAGCCGGCCAGCAGGCGCTCGAAGATGGCCGCGCCGGCTTCGTCCAGCGCCGACATCGGCTCATCGAGCACCACCAGCCCCGGCGCCGGAATCAGGCTTTGCGCCAGCAGCACGCGCTGACGTTCGCCGCCGGACAGCGCGCCCATGCGCCGGCGGCGCTTGTCGAGCAGGCCGACCCGCCCCAGCGCCTCGGCAATGGCATCGGCCCGGTGCGGCGACAGACCGAAGAACACCGGCCGGCGCTGGCACATCGCGGCCATGAAATCGTCGACCGTCATCGGCAGTGCGCGATCGAACTCCAGCGCCTGCGGCACATAGGCAATGACGCCGGCCTGCTCACCGGGCCACTCCAGCGTCAGCGTGCCGCGATGCGGCGTCTGGCCGAGCAGGGTCTTGACCAGCGAGCTCTTGCCGCCACCGTTCGGACCGACCAGCGCGTGGACACTGCCGGCGGCCACCCGCAGCGACACCTCGCACAGGATGTCAGTGCGGCCCAGCGTCAGGCCGACCTGCTCGAAGCACAGGGCCGGGCCGCTCACTGGCCGGACTCCTGGATCGCCTGCACCACGGTGGCCAGGTTCTTGGCCATTTCCTGCTCGTACTTGGCAGCGCTGTAGGCGCCGTACGAGATATGCGACAGCGCGTAGAGGCGTACGCCGGTTTCACGCCGGATGGTGTCGACGTAGGCGGACGGGAAGTTCAGTTCGGAGAAGATCACCTTCACGTGCAGCCGCTTCAACTGGTCGATAGTGCCCTTCAACTGGCTGGGACTCGGCTCGATGCCGTGCGCCGGCTCGACCACGGCGGTCACTTCGAGGCCGAACTCGCGCAGCAGGTAATCGTAGGCACCATGGATGGTGGCGACCTTGAAATCGGCGCCCGGTGCCCGGGCCAGCTTGGCCATCGCATCGGCGCGCAGCTTGCGCAGCTTCTGCGCATAACGGCGGGCATTGGCGACATAGACGGCGGCATTGGCCGGATCGTACTTGCCGAGCTCGCGGGCAATGGTGTTGACCTGGGCAATCGACGCGGTAATCGACAGGAAGGTGTGCGGATTGACCACCTTGCCGGAACCGCGTGCGGCCATGCCGGTCGCGGCCAGCAGCGGCACCTGGGCATTGGCCTCGATCACCGGCAGTTTCGGTTTTTCGCTGGCGGCGATCATGCGCTCGGCAAAATCGTCATGGCCGACGCCATTGACCACCATGACGTCGAGGGTGCCGACGCGCTTGATGTCGTCGGCGCGCGGCTCGTATGCATGCGGGTTGAAGCCGGCCGGGATGATCGGCACCACGTCGGCCTTGTCGCCGACGATATTCGCTACATAGCTATAGTACGGATGCAGGGTCACGCCGATGCGCAGGCGCTTGTCCTGCGCCCAGACCGGTTGTGCCAGCAGGCAGGCCAGCGCGACGCAGGCCAGCACGGCGCGCCAGACAGGGCGAAAAGTCAGGGACGGCAAAGAGAATACGGGTGACATGGCAGATTCTTCAGTTCGGGATGGGCTTGTCAGTCCTGCGACTGACGCGTGACGCCCGCATCGAAGCGGGCAACGACCTGCAGCCAGCCGGCCTCGGCCAGGCTGGCATCATCAAGCCGTGCCGGCAGCGCCTTCAGGCTGCGGCGCAGCCATACATCGGCGGCAGCGGCATGACCGTGGCCGTCATCGGCAGCCGCGATACGCAGCAGCATCGAGCCGGCGACCCCGGCATCGGCGCTGACACCGGCAAAGGCCAGCCGGGTGCCGTCCTGCAATCGCGACCACACATGGCCGCCACGCTTCGCGCTGCTGACATCGGTGGCGAACGGCGGCAGGCCGGCATCGGCCAGCGCCGCCACCGCCGGCTTGCCTTGGTCGAGCAGCGGGATCTCGTCGGCGGCAATCAGCAGGTCGGCGTACACCCCCTGCTCGGCCGCGGTCAGGTCGCGCCGGGCATCGATCTGGTGGGCGGGCAGCGCCTGCTCGCCGGCGCGATCCGCGCGCAGCACGACCACGGTCGCCGCCACGACGAGAATCAGCGCGGCCCACAGCGCCACCCACAGGGTTTCATGCCCGGCACCGGCCGGGCGCACCACAATCCGGGTCGCCATCGCTATTTGATATCCGTGTGATCGACTTCGACCACATGGCCGGGACCGGCATCGAACACCACGTAGAACTCGCCGGCCGGGCGCTTGAATACCAGTGTCGAATTGGCGCCGAGCTTGCCCTTGACCAGGGTTTTCTCGTTGTAGCCGACCACGTCCAGCGTCACGCCGGGCGCGCCGCTGCCATCGGAAAACCCGCCCTTGCAACTGACCTGGCCAGCGGCAATATTTCGACACTGGCACAACGGGTTGTGCGCGCTGGCGTGCTGGCTGACCGCCATCAGGCCGGCCAGTGCCAGCAGGGCCGACATTCCTTTTACATACCGATTTGCCTTCATTGTCCTGCTCCCTGTTTTTTCAGCCATGCCATCGTCGCCGGCGAGGCCTCTGCCAGCGGCCAGCTGGTCTGATGCACCGCCCCGTCCCAGCCCTCGACCGTCAGCCAGATCGCCGCATCGGCGCGACTGCGTTCGGGAATGGGGATATTGGCCATCTGCCGGTACGGCGTACCGGAGAACAGCCCGCCGGCGGTGCGCAGATTGCGCGGCTTGCCGACACGCAGATAGGCGGCCTTGATCCCGGCTCCGCAGCCGGCGCACGGCGCCAGCGTGAAGGTCTTGATGTAACCGGCCTCGCCATCGCGGATCGGTTCGCGCGCCTGCCACTCGGCCAGCCGCACCGTCCACGGTCCGACCTGCTTTTCGGCCAGCTCGCGCTCGCCCAGGCCCTTGTCGCCACTCATCAGCCCCAGGGTGTGGAAGTACTGCGGCAGATAGCCGAGCGGAATCAGGATCAGCAGCGCGCTGAGATGGAAACGCCAGCGGAACCACAGACGGCCGGCACGCGAGGCGGGTTGCGGCTTGCGGCTCATGGCGCGCTCCTTTCTGCCACGGCAACCGGCGATGCCGCCGCCGGCCGGGGCCGCCTGATCACGGCGGCAGTCGCCTGCGCCGTGCGTTTGGTCCAGATCAGCAGGCCGCTGAACACCATCATGGTCAGCAGCAGGCCGAAGAAGAAATACACCAGCTTCAGCCACAGCCCGGCGAAGTCACCGGTATGCAGCGGGCGCATCGATTCGGTGACCAGCTCCAGTCCGGAGCGGTCGGACACGCGGCGCGACCACTCGACCCGACCGTTGTACGGGTTGATGCTCAGCTCCTCGAACAGCAGCGGATAGTTGCCGCGACCGCCGACGCTGATGGGGTCGTAGGCATTGGCCGGCAGGCTGACGAAGGTCGGCGTCAGGTCGGGGAAGGTCCTGCTGGCAATCTGTGCGGCCTGGTCGAGCGACAGCCGTTGCGGCGCGCGGCCGTCCGGGCTCGGCGGCACATCCTCGCGCGCCACCACCACCGGAATGCCGGCCGTCGAGAACGACACGTGGTTATCGGCCAGCGCGGCCTGGATCAGGAACCACAGGCCGGTGACGGCGATGATGGCAATAAACGGGATCGACCAGATGCCGGCCAGACGGTGGAAGTCGCCCCAGAACACGCGCGAGCCCTTGTCGAAGCGCAGCCGGGGCTTGAGAAAGCCGCGCCAGAAACGCTTGTAGACCACCAGCCCGGTAATCAGCGAGCCCAGCAGCGGAATCGCCAGCGCCGACACCGCATACCAGCCGAGGTTGTAGCTGCCGTTGAACGGCATCAGCAGCCAGCCGTGGATGGCACGGATGAACTGGCGGAAATCGAAGCCCGAGGTCGAACCCTGGATCCCGCCGGTATACGGGTTCACGTACAGCGTTTCGCTGGTCGCATCCGGATTGGTCACCCGCACGGTCAGCGCGAACTGCGACTTCACCGGCCGCGCGATCGACTGCACCACCGCATCAGGGCGGTTGCGATTGACGGCGGCCAGCACCGCGTCGTAGCCGAGCAGCGGCGGATCACCGTCCGGCTGCCGCGCCCGCGTATCCGGATTGGCGACCCAGATGATTTCCTGGCTGACCGTGGCGATGGTGCCGGTCAGACAGACAAAGAACAGGAAAGCCCAGATGGGCAGCGCCAGCCAGCTGTGGAACAGGAACCACAGCCTGGCATTCGATTTCTTTTGGACTTGGACCATGTCGCTCTTTTTTTTCATGACACCCCCGCGTCGATGCAGGCCGGCGGGACGAGGACGCAGCAGCCCGGGCTCTGCGTCGGCGGCTGCAAGGCTAGCAGAAGCAAACAATAACGAGAATCATTTTTTTTTATCGGCAAGAATTTTCTCCATCCGGAACAGGCACTTTCGCCGTGCGCCGGCGTCCGCCTTGCAACAGCGGCCGGCAACACGCGCAGACACCATGGCAGTCCAGCGGCAACAGCGACCGCCGCCAGCCAATACCGGCCACCAGCCGTGTCAGGCAGCGGTGCAGCGCCGGGTCATCGGTTTCTTCGATCCGGCCGCAACGGCGGCAGACCAGCCGCATGGCCGGCGGCGCGCCGTCGAGCCAGCGGAACACCGTGGTGCCGGACACCAGCCGGCAGGCCAGCAGCACCCCGCCGCGATGCAGCGCGTTGACCTGGCGATACAGGGTGCTCAGCGATACCTGGCGCGCCTGATGGGCAACCAGTTCGGCGGCAATCTGCTCGACAGCGAAGTAGCGCGCCGGCTCGCGGGCGAACACCTCCAGCACCCGCAGGCGAAATACGCTGGCTCGCAGCCCGGCGGCCACCAGGGCATCAAAGGGTGTCATCGCGCCTCCAGCCGCCACCGAGGGCCTTGAACAGTTCCACTGCCGCCTGCTGGCGCCGCAGGCGCAGCGTCAGCCGCTCGTCCTCGGCGGCGAACAGCGTGCGTTGCGTATCCAGTACGGTCAGCAGCGTGTCTGCGCCGGCTCGATAGCGTCGCTCGGCCAGGGTCAGCGCACGTTGAGCCTGCTCGTGCGCCTCATCGGCCGAGCGCAACTGACGCTCCAGTCCGTCAATCGTGTTCAGCGCCTGTTCGGTATCGCGGAAAGCGGCGATGATGGCCTGGCGATAATCGGCCAGCAGTTCGGCCCGGCGCGCGTCGGCCTGATCGCGCTGCGCCGCCAGCCGGCCGGCATTGAAGATCGGCGCGGTCAACGCCCCGGCCAGGCTGTAGACCGGGTTGTCCAGCCAGCGGCCGGCCCGGTCGCTGTTCGAGCCGATGCCGGCCGTCAGCCGCACCGCCGGCAGCATGGCGGCCCGCGCCACGGTGATGTCGGCATCGGCCGCCGCCAGTCGCGCTTCGGCGCGGGCCAGATCCGGACGCCGGGTCAGCAGTGCCGAGGGCGGACCGGCGTCCAGCGTCGGCCAGCCCAGCGCCGACAGCCGTTCACCCTCGATATCGAAACCGGCCGGCAGGTGCCCGCCCAGGCTGGCCAGCAGAATCAGCGCATCGCGCGCCTGCTGCGCCAGGGCATCGACCTGCTGCTGCGCGCTGGCCACCAGCCCGCGCTGCTGCGCCAGCGCCAGCGGCGTCTCGGCACCGGCCCCGGCGCGCACGCGCACGGTGGCCAGCACCCGCTCGGCCCGTGCCAGGTCGGCGCGGGCGATCGCTGCCCGCTCGCGCAGCGCCAGCGTCTGCAGATAGGCCGATGCCACGCTGGCGCTGACCGTCAGCCGCACCGTATCGCGATCGAAACGCGACGCCTGCACACCGGCCAGCGCGCTGGCGCGGGCAGCACGATTGCCACCCCAGAAATCCAGTTCGTAACTGGCCGACAGCCCGGCGTTGAATGCCCTGCCCTCGTCAGCCTGCCCGCCGAGGCGACCGGTACGCGAGGCGCCGGCCGTCAGCGAGAGTTCCGGCGCCAGCGCAGCACCGGCCATCCTGGCCCGGGCGCTGGCCTGCGCCAGCCGTGCCACGGCAGCGGCGATATCGTGACTGTCGCGCCGGGCGTCCCCCACCAGCCGGTCCAGTTCGGCGCTGCCAAAGCCGCGCCACCAGTCGGCATCGATGCCATCCGTCTCGCCATCAGCGGCTTGCCGCCAGTGCGCCGGTATCGGCAGGCCGGCGTCGGTGTTCGTCACCGGCAGCGCGCAGGCGGCCAGCAGACACAGCGGCGACAGCAGAAAAAAACGGCGGATTGCCATCATCATGGTGTTCACTCCCCCGCCAGCGCGACGACAGGATCGAGCCGGGCCGCCTGCCGCGCGGGCATATAGCCGAACACCAGCCCGGTCAGCAGCGCGCAGGCAAAGGCGCCGACCATGGCGGTGACGGAGAAAATCAGCGGCAGGCCGAACAGCACCAGCACGCCACCGACCAGCAGCCCGATCAGCACCCCGGCCAGTCCGCCGACCAGCGAGACCAGCACCGCCTCGGTCAGGAACTGGCGCAGGATGTCGCGCTGACGCGCGCCGGTCGCCATGCGGATGCCGATCTCGCGCGTCCGCTCGCGCACCGTCATCAGCATGATGTTCATCACGCCGATGCCGCCGACCAGCAGCGACACCGCAGCGATCAGCGCCAGCAGCAGCGACAGCGTGTCACTGGTCGCCGCCTGTGCCGCGATGCGCGACGCGGCATTGAACATGCGGAAATCGCGCTGGCGATGCCGCTCCAGCATCAGGGCGTCGATGGCCGCCTCGGTTTCCTGCAGCTTCGCGCCGTCGGCCAGACCAATGGTCAGCCACGACGGATACGGATTGCCGTACAGCCGGCTGCTGGCGGTCGAAAACGGCAGCACCACCCGGTTGTCCTCGTCGCTGTCGCCGGACTGCGCGCCCTTGGACGCCAGCACGCCGATGACCTGGAACGGCACCTTGTCCAGCAGCACCCGGCGCCCGAGCGGGTCATCGTCCTTGAACAGCGCATCGCGCACCCGTTCGCCGATCACCACCACCTTGGCCATGGTCCGTTCGTCCTCGGCCGAGAAAAACATGCCGCGCGCCGTTTTCCAGTTCAGCGCCTGCGGAAACTCGCTGCTGACGCCGCCGCCCTCGGCGCGGTAGTCGAGGTTGCCGTAGCGGATCACCACCTGCCCTTCGAGGTACGGCATCACCAGCGCCACATTCGGTACGGTACGGATGGCGGCCGCATCTTCCAGCGTGACCCGGCCACCGTTCTGGCGCGCGCTGTCGCCATTCGGGCCGAGATAGATATTGTTGGCGCCGAATGCCGAGAGCTGTTCGAGCACGCGCTGTTTCGAGCCCTGACCGACCGCCAGCATGACAATGACCGACGCCACGCCGATCACGATGCCGAGCAGGGTCAGTGCGGTGCGGAAACGGTTGATCCACATCACCCGCCATGCCGCCCGGCAGGCTTCGCGCATGTCGCCGGCCAGCGTGGCCGCCCGGGTGCGGCTGCCGTCGGCCATCTGTTCGAGCCAGCCACTGTCGCTGCCGTCAGCCCGGCTGGCATCCGGGCCGGAATCGGCAACCACCCGGCCATCGCGGACCTCGATCACCCGGCGCGCGCGCGCCGCCACCGCCCGGTCGTGAGTAATCAGGATCAGGGTATGACCGGCCGCAGCCAGCTCGTCGAGCAGCGCCATCACCTCGATGCCGCTCTGGCTGTCGAGGGCACCGGTCGGTTCGTCAGCCAGAATGATGCGGCCGCCGTTCATCAGCGCCCGCGCAATCGACACCCGCTGCTGCTGGCCACCGGACAACTGGTTCGGCCGGTAGTCATGGCGGGCGGACAGCCCGAGTCGCGACAGCAGCGCCGTCGCCCGCGCCTCGCGTTCGGCAGCCGGCATGCCGGCGTAGATCGCCGGCACTTCGACATTCTCGCGCGCGCTTTCGGTCGCGATCAGGTGATAGCCCTGGAATACGAAGCCGAATGCCTCGCGGCGCAGCCACGCCAGTTCGTCGGCATCCAGCCCGGCCACATCGACGCCGCAGAAGCGGTACTGTCCCGATGTCGGCCGGTCCAGGCAGCCAAGCAGGTGCATCAGCGTCGATTTGCCGGAACCGGAGCTGCCGACAATGGCAACGAACTCGCCGGCATGAATGGTCAGCGACACGCCATGCAGCACTTCCACTTCCGGTGCATCGCCGCCGCCATAGGCCTTGCGGATCGCGTCGAGTTCGATCAGCGGCGTGCTCACAGGCTGAACCTCGGCGGTCCGGCCGGCGTGGCGCGCTCGCCGGTGATCAGCCGCTCTCCGGCCTGCAGCCCGGAACGAACCTCGGCCCGGAAGCGGTCACGCACCCCCAGCTGCACTTCGCGCACGACCACCCGGTCGTCCGCATCCAGCACCCGGGCACGCCAGACACCGGGCTTGCCGGCCACGGCTTCCAGCGCTGCCACCGGCGCCAGCACGACATTGCGCGCACGGCCGGCAACGAAAAACACCTGCGCCGTCATCTGCGGCATCAGGTCTCCGTCGCGGTTGTCGACATCAAACAGCACGGTATACGACACCACCTTGCTGCCGGCCGTGACCGGTGCCGTGCCGTTCTGCGCCGCCGTGGCCGGCGGTGCCGGCAACAGCTGACGCACCGTACCCTGCCAGCGCCGGCCGTCGATGCCGAGGGTGGTGAAATACACCGCCATGCCCGGCTTGACCCGGTGCACATCGGCCTCGGACACCTCGGTCCACACCGTCATCGTGCCGAGATCGGCGATGCGCAGCAGGTTCGGGGTCTGGTAGGTCGCATTCAGCGTCTGCCCTTCACGCGCTTCCAGCGACACCACGGTGCCGGCCATCGGCGCGAAGATGCGGGTATAGCCGAGCCGCACCTCATTGCCCTTCAGCGTCGACTGGGTCTGGTCGATCTGCGCGCGCAACTGGTCGAGCCGCGCCCGCGCCGAGCGCCAGGCCGCATGCGCGATCTGCCGGTCCTCGTCGCGGGTGGCATCACCGGCAGCGAGTTGCTGCTGGCGCGCATGCTGCTGCGCGGCCAGATCGAACTGCGCCTGCTGGTCGGCCAGTTGCGCACGCAGGCTGGCCAGTGCGGCACGGCCGGCATCGACTTCGGCCTGCTGCACGCTCGGGTCGATATCGACCAGCGCGGCGCCCTGTCCGACCCGGTCGCCCGGCTGCACCGCGATACGGCGGATCTGCCCGGACACCTGCGCGCCGACATCCACATACCGGCGCGGCTGCAGGGTGCCCAGCGCGGTCACATTGTCCTCGACATCCCCCCGCGCCAGCTGCACGGTGTCCCAGCGCGGTGCGGCGCGACCGAATGCCGCCCAGGCAGCCGCACTGGCCAGCAGCAGGCCGAGGACACACAGCAGCGCACGGCGCCGCCCGGGTATTGCCCATCTCGCCATCGATCTACTTCCCGACCTCGAACGAGGTGGTGGCGGTATGCCGCACCGCTTCGTAGCGCTTGCCATCGACCGTCACCGCGCCGTTCACCCTGACCGAGACTTCCAGCAGGTAGCGACCGGGGAACGGCGTATCCAGCGTGACGCTGCCATCCTTCGCCGCCTGCAATGAGCGGTTCCACTGTGCCGAGGTCTGCACATTGACCCGGTCGGCCGCCACCGGCTTGCCCTTCCAGAACAGGCGGAAGGTATTGCCGTCCGGCCGGGTCGGCACCAGTTCCAGATCGCTGACGGCACGGGTTTCGCTGCGGCCGGCCCTGGCGTGGTAGATCGTCAGGCCGCCCTGGCCATCCAGCTGGCGCGCCTCGGCGCGCACGTCGCCGGACGCCCCGGCCTCCACGGCGAAACCGCTGCCGGCACGGCTCAGCGGCAGGGCCTTGCCGTCGGCGAGGAAGGCGCGCGGCGCGAGCAGCGTGCCGGCATCGTCGTCCGCCCGGGGGGACGACAGCTCGCCCAGTCGCAGCGAAACGGCGCCATCATCGGTACGCGCCGCCCACAGATAGGCGGCCTGCGCCGGCAACGACAGGCCGGCGGCAAGGGTTACGGCAATCAGTGCCTGGCAGGCAATACGCATCGGGAATTTCCTTGCAAAATGCGGCGGCGGGAACGGCAGCGTGCCGGTCCCGCCGCTATCAACGACAGTCAGAAGGTGTATTTGACCGACGCCATCACATTGAACGGCGCGCCGTAGAAACTGCTGGACGAGGTGGAGTAGTACTTCTTGTCGAATACGTTGTTCAGGTTCAGCGATGCGCTCAGCTGGCGCGAGAAGCGGTAGCGCGCCATCAGGTCGAGCACGGCGTAGTCGGGCTGGGTGAAGCGCTCGCCGTGCGGGCCGACCCTGTCGCTGTAGATGCTGCTCTGCCACACCAGCGCGCCGCCGATGGTCAGCGGATTCCAGGCGCCGGGCAGCGTGTAGGCGGTCGACAGTTTGAACAGGTCTTCCGGGGCGACGGTATTGACCGGCTTGCCCTGCGCGTCTTCCGAGGTGCGATGGGTAAAGCCGCCGGCGACCTGCCAGCCGGTCAGCACTTCGCCGGACACTTCGACTTCGAAGCCACGGCTCTTCGTGCCCTTGGCTGCCTTGTAGGCCGTATTGCCGTCCGGCGTCAGATGTCCGACATCCTCGACCGCCAGGTTGTCCTGATCGACCTTGAACACCGCCAGGCTGGCGTTCAGCCTGCCGTCGTAGAACGCCCCCTTGATCCCGGCCTCATAGCTGTTGCCCTCAAGCGGATCGAGGTACTGGCCACTGCTGTCCTTGCTGTCCTGCGGCTTGAAGATATTGGTGTAGCTGGTGTAGACCGACCAGTTGTCGTTCAGGTCGTAGACCACGCCCAGATACGGGGTGACCACGCCATGCTTGCCGCGCTTGCCCGAATCGCTGCTGCCGTCGTAGTAATGGTTGTAGGTGTCCTGCGACCAGTTGCTGACCCGGCTGCCGACAATCACCGACAGCGCGTCGGTCGGGCGGAAGCGCGCCGTCATGTAGGCGCCGGACTGGCGCTCGCTGAAGTGATAGTTGCCGCTCTGGGCAATATCCGGCTTGGCCGGGTTGCTGCCATCCCACTTGTAGATATCCGGCACCGACGAGTCCCAGCCCGGGAAGCGCCACAGCGGATAGGTCGGGTCATCGCTGCTGGTGCGCGACATATTGAAGCCGACCACCAGGTCATGCTTGCGGCCGAACAGCGAGAACGGACCGGACGCATAGAAATCCAGCGCGTTCTGCACCGGGGTCTGGTTCCAGCGACCGGCCCACAGGCTGACGCCGGCACCGGTCTGCCGGTCCGGGTAGCCGCCACCGGCATAGCCGAGCACGGCATCGTAATGGTCGCGCGACTGGGTCAGCACCAGCTTGGCCAGCCAGTCATTGTCGAAGCGGTGTTCGAGCGAGCCGAAGAACGAGCTTTTGTGGTGGTTGTAATACGCCCAGTCGGCGCCGGAGTTGAACGAGCGGGAAAAATTGGTCTTGCTGCCGTCGCTGAAGAACAGCGGCGCGCCGGCACGACCCATATTGTTCGAGTCGTGGTGCTGGACATCGAAGCCGGCCGCCAGCGTGGTGTCCGGCGTCAGGTCCGCCTCGACGATGGCAGAGAAGACGGCCTTTCTTTCCTTCAGCCGGTCGACCCACGAGTCATTGTCCTGCAGCGCAGCAACCAGCCGCGCGCGCACATTGCCGCCCTCGGTGATCGGCACCGACAGGTCGACATCGGTACGGTAGAAATCCCACGAGCCGACCGTGGCCGATACCGAGGCCTCGAACTCGCGTTTTGGCCGCTTGCGCACCAGGTTGACGGTCGCTGACGGGCTGCCGACGCCGTTCATCAGCCCGGTGGCGCCGCGCACGACCTCGACCCGGTCGTACAGCGCCATGTCGTTCACGTCCTGGGTGCTGTTGCTGTATTGCGGAATGCCGTCGATCTGGTAGTTCTCGATGGCGAAACCGCGCGAGTACAGCGCATTGCTGTCGGTACCGGCCGCACCGGCCTGGGTGACGGTGATGCCGACGGTCGCCTTCAGCACTTCATCGATCTGGGTCAGGCCACGATCGTCCATCTGCTGGCGGGTAATCACGCTGACCGACTGCGGCGTCTCGCGCAGCGACAGCGGCAACTTGGTCGCGGTGCTGGTCGAGCCGGTGGTATAGGAACCGGTGCCATCGGTGCGGGCGCCAAGCCCGCGCGCATTGACGTCGACCGCAGCCAGCGTCTGCACGCCGGCCAGCGAGCCGGCAGCCTCGCCCGCCGGTTTCGGTGCGGTTTTCAGCACATAACCGCCGCTGCCGTTCGCCACGGCTTCCAGGCCGGTACCGGCCAGCAGCCGGGCAAAGCCCTGCTGCGGCGTATAGCGGCCGTCGAGGCCGGGACTGGTCTTGCCCGCCGTCACTGCCGGGTCGAACGACAGCAGTACCCCGGCGCTGGCGGCAAAGCCCGACAGCACCCGTCCCAGCGGCCCGGCGGCGATGTGGTGGTTCTTGCCGGCAGTGGCGGCGGCCGGCTCGGCGGCCAGCGCCGGCAGCGACAACGACGTCAGCGACAGGCCGAGCAGCGCGGCGGTCACGGCCAGCGCCAGCGGATCAGGCTTGCGGCAAGGGGCAGTCGCCGCCATTCGGGTGGCGTGCGGGCGACCAGTGGTCATGCGGATTCTCCGATTCAGGGAAGCAGGTGGAAGAAGGCCGGCCCGGTCGCGTGGCGACGGCGCCAGTCATCAGCTCTTACTTTCCATGCCAATCGAAAAACGAAAAGTGACAGGTCCGGCGCAATATTTTTTTTCGCCGCCTCAGCGCGGGCCGACCGTGACCCAGTAACGGGTGAGCGAATCGATGCGGACCGGCAGGGCATCCGCCAGCGCGGCCAGCACCCGGTCGGTGTCATCGAGCGGAAAGGCGCCGGAAATCCGCAGGCCGGCCACCGCCGGATCACAGCGCAGCCAGCCATGCCGGTAGCGCGCCAGCTGCTCGACAAACGCGTCCAGCGGCATCCGGTCGGCAAACAGCATGCCGCTGGCCCAGGCCGCCATCTGTTCATCGACCGGTCGCGCCGGGGCGATGCTGCCCGCATCAAAGCGGGTGCGCTGTCCGGCCTGCAGCACCTGCACGCCAGCAGCAGGGTCACGCGGACGGATTTCGACCGCGCCGTCATAGACCGCGAGCCGGCTGCCCTGCGAACACTGGCGCACACTGAAGCGGGTGCCGAGCGCGGTCAGCCGACCGTCCCGGGTGGCGACGACAAATGGCCGGTGCCGGGCGGCCGGGTCAGTGGCGGTTTCGACCAGTACCCGCCCCTCGCCAAGAACCAGCAGCCGTTGCGTCGCATCGAAAGCGACCTCCAGCCGGGTGCCGGCATCGAGCACGACCCGCGTGCCATCGGCCAGAGACACTTCGCGCGGCGCTTCCTTGCCGGTATGCAGCAGCGTGCCGTCGGCATCGGCGGCCAGATGGCGGTAACCAAACCAGCCGGCCCCGCCGACCGATACCAGCAGCACGAGTTTTTCCAGTGCGCGCCGCCGGGCCAGCGACTGCGGCCGGTCGAGCGCCGCCAGACCGACGCGCGGTGGCACGGCACCGAATTTCCGCGTCAGTGCCTCGATGCCCTCCCAGGCCCGGGCATGCGCCGGGTCGGCCGCCAGCCAGCGCTGCCACGCGTCCCGGTCGGCATCGGTGGCATCGCCGGCGGTCAGCCGCACCAGCCAGTCCGCAGCCTGGTCCAGCACCTGCGGCGACGGCCGCCGCGCTACAGCAGCAGGGACAGGCATTGCCGCACCGCACGGGTCAGATACTGGCGCACCGAACTGACCGACACGCCAAGATCGGCGGCGATTTCGGCATGGGTGCAGCCTTCCAGCTGCGACAGCAGGAAAGCGCGCCGCACCTTCGGCGGCAGGCCGTCGAGCAGCGCATCGATTTCCATCAGTGTTTCCAGCACCAGCGCACGCGTTTCCGGCCCCTGGGTTTCCGGTTCCGGCAGCAGGGCCAGTGCCTGCAGGTAGGCACGCTCCAGTTCCTTGCGCCGCAGGTGGTTGACCATCAGCCCGTGCGCCACCGTGGTCAGGTAGGCGCGCGGTTCGCGGATCTGTCCGGCATCCTGGCCGGACAGCACGCGGATAAAGGTGTCATGCATCAGGTCAGCGGCTTCGAACGCGCAACCCAGCTTCTTTCTCAGCCAGCCCTGCAGCCAGCCCTGATGGGCCAGATACAGGTCCTGGACGATTGCGGACTGCGAGCCTCCACCGGTAAGCACGACATGCACCTTTCGCCTGCTGGACAGGGCTGAAAATTCAAACGATAACTATTATCATTTCTTTCCTGCCCAGTTGGCAATAACAGCCATTCCGGACAGCGGCGACGGCGGTTTCCCCACCTGCCTGGCCGCGAGGAAAATCATCACTGTTTGATCCAGATCAAATTCGCATCAGCCGGAAGCCGGATTCCGCCACCGGCAACTATCAGCAGTCAGACAGGCTGATTAAAATCCATGCCTGATGCATTTCCGTAGCCGGTCCGGTTCGAAAGCATGCGCAGACATCCCGTATGGTCGTATTCCACGACGACGGCGGTCATCCGTACCGCCCTTGCTGTCCCGTCTTTCCCCTCCCCCGTCTATCCGATCTGAACGGCCGCGCCATGCGGACCGCTCCGGCACACGACGCGCGCGTCGTCCAGGCATCCGGTGCCGATCAAAAAAACCAACTGGGAGAGACACCATGCAGGTCACCAGACGTCAGTTTTTCAAACTGACCGCAGGCGGCATGGCCGGCAGCACGATTGCGGCGCTCGGCTTCACCCCCGGCCAGGTACTGGCGGATGTGCGTGCCTACAAGCTGCAGCGGGCCACCGAGACACGCAACAACTGTCCGTACTGTTCGGTCGGCTGTGGCGTGCTGATGTACAGCCTCGGCGATGGCGCCAAAAATGCGATTCCGTCCATCTACCATATCGAAGGCGACCCGGATCACCCGGTCAGCCGTGGCTCGCTGTGCCCGAAAGGCGCCGGGCTGGTGGACTTCATCCATAGCGCCAACCGGCTCAAATACCCCGAATACCGCGCCCCCGGCAGCGACAAGTGGCAGCGCATCAGCTGGCACGATGCCCTCACCCGCATCGCCGGGCTGATGAAGGCCGACCGCGATGCGAACTTCATCGAGAAGAACGCCGACGGTGTGACCGTCAACCGCTGGCTGACTACCGGTTTCCTCGCCGCGTCCGCCTCCAGCAACGAAACCGGCATCCTGACCCAGAAAGTCACCCGCTCGCTCGGCATCCTGGCGCTCGACGCCCAGGCCCGCGTCTGTCACGCGCCGACAGTGTCGGCGCTGGCGACTACCTTCGGTCGCGGCGGGATGACCAACACCTGGGTCGACATCAGGAATGCCGACTTCATCCTGGTGATGGGCGGCAATGCCGCCGAAGCGCACCCGGTCGGCTTCAAGTGGGCGATCGAGGCCAAGCGCACGCGCGGCGCGCGTCTGGTGGTGGTCGATCCGCGCTTCAACCGCACCGCCGCCGTCGCCGACCTGTACGTGCCGATCCGCGCCGGTTCCGACATCGCCTTCCTCGGTGGCGTCATCAACTGGCTGATCGCCAACGACAAGATCCAGTGGGAGTACGTGAAGTCGTACACCAACGCCAGCCTGATCGTCGGCGACGGCTACAGCTTCGATGACGGCCTGTTCTCCGGCTTCGATGCCGGGCACGGCAAGTACGACCGCAGCGGCTGGCAGTACGCGCTGGACGAAAACGGCCAGGCGCGCCGCGACCCGAGTCTGCAGGACCCGCGCTGCGTGTGGAACCTGATGAAGGCCCACTACAGCCGCTACACCCCGGAAGTGGTCAGCAATATCACCGGCACGCCGAAGGACGCTTTCCTGCAGGTGTGTGCGATGCTCGGCGCCACCTCGGCGCGCGACAGGGTCGGCACCATCCTGTACGCGCTCGGCTGGACCCAGCACACCACCGGCACGCAGAACATCCGCACCATGGCGATGATCCAGTTGCTGCTCGGCAATATCGGCATGCCCGGCGGCGGCGTCAACGCCCTGCGCGGCCACTCGAACATCCAGGGCCTGTCCGATCTCGGCCTGCTGTCGACCAGCCTGCCCGGCTATCTGGTGCTGCCGACCGACAAGCAGACCGACTACTCAACCTATATTTCCCAGTCGACGCCGAAGCCGGTACAGGCCGGGCAGCTGAACTACTGGGGCAATACGCCGAAATTCTTCGTCAGCCTGATGAAATGGTTCTGGGGCGACAACGCTACCGCCGCCAACAACTGGGGCTTCGACTGGCTGCCGAAGTGGGACAAGTCCTACGACGTGCTGCAGGCGATGGAGCTGATGCACCAGGGCAAGATGAACGGCTATATCTGCCAGGGCTTCAACCCGATTGCCGCTTTCCCGGACAAGAACAAGACGGTCGCCTCGCTGTCGAAGCTGAAATTCCTGGTCACCATCGACCCGCTGGCCACCGAGACCGCCGCCTTCTGGCAGAACCACGGTGAGCAGAACGACGTCGATACCGCCAGCATCAGGACCGAGGTGTTCCGCCTGCCGTCGACCTGTTTTGCCGAGGAAGACGGCGCCATCGTCAACTCAAGCCGCTGGCTGCAGTGGCACTGGAAGGGCGCCAACCCGCCGGGTGAAGCGCGCCCCGACCAGGAAATCATGGCCGAGCTGTTCGTCGCCCTGCGCGAGCTGTATCGCAAGGACGGCGGCAAGGCGCCGGAGCCGATCCTCAATCTGGCCTGGCCGTACCGCGACCCGCTGAACCCGACACCGGAAGAACTGGCGAAGGAAATGAACGGCCGCGCACTGGCCGACATTCCGGACCCGAAGAACCCCGGCCAGTTCCTGGCGAAAAAGGGCGAACAGATACCCGGTTTCGCCGCGCTGCAGGACGATGGCAGCACGATGTGCGCGTGCTGGATCTTCGCCGGCAGCTGGACCCAGGCCGGCAACCAGATGGCACGGCGCGACAATGCCGATACCGGCCTCGGCAACACGCCGGGCTGGGCATGGGCATGGCCAGCCAACCGCCGCATCCTGTACAACCGCGCCTCCTGTGACCCGGCCGGCAAGCCGTGGGACCCGGCACGCCAGCTGATCAAGTGGAATGGCGAGAAGTGGGTCGGCGCCGACGTGCCCGACTTCAAGATCGACGAGGCGCCGGATACGGCCATGAGCCCGTTCATCATGAACAACGAGGGCGTCGGCCGGCTGTTCGCGGTCGACAAGATGGCCGATGGCCCGTTCCCCGAGCACTACGAGCCGATGGAATCGCCGATCGGCACCAACCCGCTGCACCCGAAGGTGGTATCCAGCCCGGCGGTCCGGCTGTTTGCCGACGACCGGGCGCGGATGGGGGTCCACACCGACTTCCCGTATGTCGGCACCACCTATCGGCTGACCGAGCACTTCCTGTTCTGGACCAAGAACTCGCGGCTGAACGCCATCATGCAGCCGGAGCAGTTTGTCGAAATCGGCGAGGCGCTGGCAAAGGAAAAAGGCATCAGCCAGGGCGATACGGTCAAGCTCAGCTCCAAACGCGGCTTTATCAAGGCCAAGGCGGTGGTGACCAGGCGGATCAAGGCGCTGCAGGTCAATGGCCAGACCGTGCACCAGATCGGCATTCCGCTGCACTGGGGCTTCGAGGGCGCCACGCAAAAGGGCTTTATCACCAATACGCTGGCGCCGTTCGTTGGTGACGTGAACACGCAGACCCCGGAGTACAAATCATTCCTCGTCAATCTGGAAAAAGCCTGAGGAGGGCGGACCATGGCACTGCAATCGCTTGACATCACCCGCCGCTCCGCGAGCCCGACCGCCCCGCCACAGGCCCGGCACACGCTGGAAGTCGCCAAACTGATCGACGTGTCGGCCTGTATCGGCTGCAAGGCCTGTCAGGTCGCCTGCTCGGAGTGGAACGACCTGCGCGACGAGATCGGCGACAACGTTGGCGTCTACGACAACCCGGCCGACCTCACCGCCCAGTCGTGGACGGTGATGCGTTATGCCGAGGTCGAGGAAAACGGCAAGCTGGAATGGCTGATCCGCAAGGACGGCTGCATGCACTGCAGCGAACCGGGCTGCCTGAAGGCCTGCCCGTCGCCCGGCGCGATCATCCAGTACAGCAACGGCATCGTCGACTTCCAGGAAGAGAACTGCATCGGCTGCGGCTACTGCATCTCCGGCTGT
>NZ_JHVK01000033.1 GCF_000620105.1 Microvirgula aerodenitrificans DSM 15089
GAACACGTCTGAGCGGGCCAGATCGCGGGTTTTGTAGATCCGTTTGCGGATACGCTCCTTCTTCAGGCTGCTGAAGAACGACTCCGCCACCGCATCATCCCAGCAGTTGCCGCGACGGCTCATGCTGGGCTCCAGGTTATGGGACTGGCAAAAGCGGCGCCAATCGTCGCTGCCGTACTGAGAACCCTGATCCGAATGAACCAGGACCCGGCCGGAGGGTTTGCGGCGCCACAGCGCCATCAACAAGGCATCGAGCGCCAGTTCGCGGCTCAAGGTCGGCTTCATCGACCAGCCCACCACCTTGCGCGAGTGCAGGTCGATCACTACCGCCAGATACAGCCAGCCCTGCCAGGTGCGGATGTCGGTCAGCTCCGCACCCTGACCCTCAACGTCAAAGTCAAGCTGGTTCCCAACGACAAGGGCGAGAGCGAAAGCGCCCCTGACTTCCGCCTGCAGGCGACCGGCCGCGACTTCGGAGCGGCGTGGAAGAAAACCAGCGAGGCCGGGCAGGATTACCTGTCGGTGGCCATCGACGATCCTTCGTTCCCGGCAACGGTCTAAGCCCGCCTGATCGAAGGCGAGAACGGCACGCGCGACCTGATCTGGTCGCGCAGCAAGCCCAAGACGGCCTGATGACCGCATACCATGCACAGGGTTTCGGCGGTTGCTTCATGCCCGGAATATCCAGGGTAGGCATCGCATTGGCGATGCCCGAATGGTTCGACCTTAGTAGCAGCAGACACTGGATGGCATGTTGGCGGATTACTGCGGTAATTCGTAGAACAAAAGCCGTCAATCATGCTTAGTAAGGAGGTAACTGTCGTCGATCAGTTCAAAAATTTCTTTCTCTGGAACCGTGTTATCGAGAAGTACAGTAAGCCAGTGCTCTTTGTTCATGTGATACGCAGGTAGATACCCATGTTTTAGACGCAAGGAACCCACGATTTCTGGCCTACACTTCACGTTCACTACGTCAACGCTATCCGTTCCCTCAAGTCCGAGCTTGTTTCTGGGAACATTCATCAAGAGAGCAAACCATTTATCCGTTCCATGGTGCCTAAGCGCTGCATAGCTTGGATATTGGCTCCAAGGGTAGTCTGGCCCTACCTGATACTTGTTATTGACGTAATTAACGACTGCTATTTTTGAGCTTGGCATCTTGTTTCCTTTAATCAGATGAGATCACAGAAAAAGCTGTAAACCCACACAGAATCAACCGATAGGTTTCATCAGCGCGCATTTCGTTTTTCATCTTACACCGCCGGGCTTTCGGGCTTCGCCCTATGCCGCCAATGGCGTCATGTCCATTCGGCTTTAATCCCTCACGCCTGTGACCTTTTCCCAACTAGCCGAGCGGTCTAAGCTGGAGATTTCCGGCTTCAAGATGGGCTAGCCGGAACTCGCAGGGAGTCCGGTCGCTCAGCGAACTGTGCGGCCTGAATTCGTTGTAATCCTGCCGCCAACGCTCGATTTTGTCACGCGCGTCAGCCAGCGACAGAAACCAATGCACGTTCAGGCACTTATCCCGCAGACTGCCGTTGAACGATTCGATGAAGGCATTATCCGTGGGTTTCCCGGGCCGCGAGAAGTCCAGCGTGACGTCTTCTCGCGGATTCGCTGCCGCTTGGCGCGATCGTCACGAGGGTGAGGGCAATAAAAACAAGTGCCTTGCCACAGTTGAACGACAGTGGTGGCGCGGCGAATGCTGACATCAGGAAGTTGGCCAGCTCGCGTTTGCGAACCGGCTTCACAGCTTTTTCTGGATGACTTCCTGCAGCATCTGCTTGTCCAGGCTCAGGTCGGCTACCATGCGCTTGAGCCGGGCATTCGCTTCTTCCAACTGCTTCAAGCGGCGCAGCTCGCTGACGCCGAGGCCACCGTACTTCTTCTTCCAGTTGTAGAAGGTGGCCTTGGAGATGCCCATCTTGCGGCAGACCTCTGCGACCGTGGTGCCCGACTCAGCCTGGCGCAGCGCGAAGGCAATCTGCTCTTCCGTGAGCTTCGATTTTTTCATGACAAATCTCCTGCCCGGATGGGCTCAGATTTTCCAGAAACCTCTACTTCTCACCGCTACGGTTTTTCGGGAGGAGGTCATATGACCTTCCCCTTTACCTGAAAACCGGCTTGTTGCTCAGGTCCGGAACTGGCCGATGGTGGTCAGCATCCGCTGTGCCTGCCCGTTCAGGTTGGCTGCCGTCGCCGAATTGCTTTCAGAGCTGGAATGGCTTTCCTCTGCCATCTGTGCCACGCGCTCAATTTGTTGAGCAATATTGGTGCTCGCGGTCGATTGCTCTCGCATCGAGTTTGAAATCTCGACAATCTGTTCAACCGTACCGTGGGTGCGCTCCAGTATGCGGTTAATTGCTTCAGTGGCCTGGCTGCCTGTCTCTACCCCTGCTTCGACCTGGCTTACCACTGTTTGCATGGAAGCTACCGTTTGGTTGGCGTCGCTTTGCATCGAGGCTATGGTGCCAGTGATCTCCTGAGTTGATGCCGCAGTACGTTCTGCCAGTTTTCGTACCTCGTCGGCCACCACGGCAAAGCCACGACCACTTTCACCGGCCCGGGCTGCTTCGATAGCGGCATTGAGAGCCAGAAGATTGGTTTGTTCCGCGATATCCTTGATGACACTGACTACCGTGCCGATTGAGGTGGTTTTTTCTTCCAACTGGGTAATTTGTAGCGCGGCAAGTTTGACGCTATCCGAGGTACTGCGAATCATATCGATGGTTTCATTGATGATGGTGGCTCCCCGCTCGGCTTCTTTTCCCGCCTCGTGCGCCCGTTGATCTGCCTGAGCGGAACGATCTGCGACATGGCTGATACTGACCGTCATCTGCTCGACGGCTGCTGACATATTGGAAGTAGACTCGCTGACCTGCTCGACGGCCTGTGTCATCTGAACGGATGAACCCGCCACTTCGGTGGCATGACCCCCTACCGTGCTACCGATCTGGCTGAGTTCGGTAAAGCTGGTCTGCAGCATTTGTAACAGCTGATTAAAGCAAGTGGCAATGCGGGCAATTTCATCTTTACCGTTGTCGCTGACACGCAGGGTCAAATCACGATCAGTGGTAATGGCAGTAATCTTTTCTTCAAACTGGTTAATTGAATGCTTGATGCTTGATGCCACCCACAAGCTGGAAAAAGTAATGATTGCCAGCAGAATAAAACCCATCGCCATTAATGTCCATTTTGCTCCATCTTGGGTCTGTACGGCTTTTGTCCCCAATTGATAAGCTAGGTTCTTGTTGAACTGAACAATTTTTTTCAGCAAGTTGTCCGTTTGTACGGCGGCAGGGGTAAGTATTGTTGCAATATATTTCAGCTCAGCCTCATCTTGTGCTGCTTTGTCATGGGGATTAGCCGCTTGCACTCTTATTGCTGTAAATGCAGGAATAAGCGCCTCCCATTTTTTTACGGAGGCAATCGCTGCATCTATATTGGTGCGATCTTCCTCGTTGGTAATCAATGTGCTTTTGTATTGTTCCAGATTTCCAAGTAGTGCCGTGATTTTTTCGCCTGCTGCTGTCAGCGCTTTTTTATTGCTCGTTTCGCCTATGGAGGAAACAGAAAGAAGTATTTGGCGCCTAGCCTCCTGAAATTCCCCACGAATATTTTCAGCTGCAACCAGCGATGGCAATGCATTTTCGTTTATTGCTACAACCCGGCTTTCAATTTCAGCCATTTGTGAGTGAAGCACCCACAGCATGGCCGCGAGGCCTATAAAGCTGATCAGTGCTAATCCGTAAAGCTTCGTGGATATTTTCATTGTTACTTTCCTTGGCCGTTCTGGCTTGCTTACCCAATTGTGGTCATTCTTGCTACGGCATAATTAAATACCGCTTTTTCTCCGGCTGACAATTTTTTGTTGTTTGGATATGCAGCATAAAGCTCTTCATCACAGGTTTGGCACTGAGGGAGAATTTTCACGATTTTTCTGGAAGTAAGATTTACGCTTTGCTCACTGATGATAGCAATGCCAAGACCTTGCTCTGCTGCATCAATGATTCCAGAAATGGAGTTGGTGGTGAAGCGGCTTTTTATTCTGACAGGAAGAGAAATACCGTTATATGGCAAAAGCACATTAATTGATTTTCCGCCCCCCCTGTAAATGCAGTTATGATTTGCTAGGTCTTCTGGTGTTGCTGGCGTGCCATGCTGATCCAGATAAGCTTCACTGGCATAAAAACCTGATGCAAGATTGCAGATTTTATGAGTTGTGCAATTTTTTATTTCTGTTTTTTTGTTCGTGAGGAGAAGCTTGATTGGTGAATGATCAAAATCAGGCAAATCATCAGAGACATGAATGTTAAGTTCCAGTTCAGGGTAAAATTTCAGCAGATCGAAAAAAAAGCTTTTTTGAAATATTTCAAAAAAGCTTATGGGAACCTGGATATGAACTTTTTCGCTTGAGCGTTGCTTGCCAGAGCGGATAAAGTTTATAGCCGTATCAAGACTGTCGATATTAACGCCGCTCCATTTGTAAAGACGTTCGCCATCTGGTGTGCAAGATAGTGATCGGGTTGAACGAGTCAACAATGGTGTGCCCAGTTTAATTTCTAGCCCGCTTAATCGCCGACCTAGTGTATTGGCGGGTATGCCGAGCTGTTTGCTGGCCTTTGAGAAATTTCCAGCACGAACGATTTGAACAAAGAGTGAGATATCGTCAAACATGGTGTTTGTATCGAGTGATCAATTCTGGTTGGAAATAATTCGCAGCTTAAAGATGATTTTCTTTATGCCCAAACATTAGCTTGCCATGATAGTACCTCATGGGGTTTTGATTGAAAATTGTTGAAACTGGATGAGAGATCTCCACTATGACGAGGAATGATCATAGCGAAATTTTATAAAAAATGGTGTTGTGTTTGATTTTTTTGATTAACATCAATGAGGAAATTTTTTACCTTTAGTTTGCTATCTGTTCGGTTAAAAAAACAGGTTGATTGGGGCACTGTCCATAACGTGCTCTGTAGATAGGGCCACATTTGTTATCTGTTCATTAGTGTTGGTACATTCGTCCATCAATGGAGTATGGCTGACAAAAAGTAAGCTCCTGCTCAAGGCCGTCTTGTCGGGGGCTATCTTTTGTGACGAGGGATCCGCTCAGGCAGTGCCCTGCATTGTAATGACCCAGCGAAACCTGCTCAGGTTAAACGGCTAAAGCAAACGCTTCAGCCGGGGTTTTCATCCCGAGTGCCTGATGAGGGCGGCGGGTGTTGTAGAAGCGTATCCAGTCGCTGATGACACGGCTTGCGTGCTGCAAGGTCTCAAAGCGATGACGATGCGCGCATTGCTCCTTGAACGTACGGATGACCCGCTCGACCATGCCGTTCTGCTGTGGGCAATGCGGCGTGATGAACTCCTGGCGCAGGCCATAGCTGCGTACCAGTGCGGTATAGCTGCGAGAGGTAAAAACCAGGCCGTTATCCGAGCGCAGCAGGAACGGCTCGGGCACGCGACCCAGCGTCCCGAAGCGGGCGATCAGCGCATGCTCCAGGGCTGCGCCGGCGGTACAAGCCCGGCCGCTGCGGGACAGATGCCAGCCCAGCAGCTCACGGGTGTGGCAATCGATCACCAGAGCCAGAGTGGTCCAGTCATCACGCCCGGCCCATACCCGGCACAGGTCCGTGGACCAGCGCTCGTTGGGCCGCATCGCCACCGACGGCAGTGCCTGGATGCGCGGCCGGAACCCTACCGGTCGTTTCCTGACCTGCCAGCCCATCAGCTGGAAGATGCGCTGCACCGTGTTCTTGTTGAACCCCAGCAGGTACGCCACCGTCCGGTAGCCGAATGAAGGCACCTCCTCGATCAATGACTTGATCGGTACGCTGAATTTCGGATCGACTTTCGGAGCGGCCTTGACTGGCTTGTAGTACACCGTGCGGCGCGGGACATCGAACCAGCGACACAGCTTCGTGATCGGGACGATAAAGCCCTCGGCCTGCAGTCCCTGACGGATCATCTCGATCACTTCTCGTCCTCGCCCAACAGGGACTGCAATTTTTTTCTGGCGCGCAACTCCAGCATGGCTTCGCCGTAAGCCTCTTGCAAATCCTTGATCTGCCGTTCGTACTGTTCCTTGATGTCCAGCGGGTTGGCCCGCAGGGCATTCTCCATGCCCCGCTTGCCATCATCGACCCATTGCTCGACCTCCGAGGGAGACAGATCATAGGCACGGCTGGCCTCGGCCACCGTGGTCTTGCCCTGGATGATATCCAGCACCAGCGCGCTCTTGCGCCTGGCCGTCCACCGCTTGATATCTTCTTCCATCTTCACGCTCACCGTCTGTTTCCTTGATTATGGCGTGAGCAGGTTTTTACTGGGTTATTACAGGGCAGCAGCTCCTGCAGCCAGTCATGCAGGACTAGTAGGCAGGATTGGCTGTGTGCTTGCCGTTGTGTCCGCGGGCTGGCGCGAATCGAGTTTTCTATGTCGCATAGTGCCCCGGTAATCCCCCCCAATCTGTTCGAGTGTTTCCCGCGTGATGTCGGTTGGGCGTGCGATATGCAAATCATAAAACTTGCTTCGCACGTGCACCTAGCACCCTGTTTCCAGAATCTCACCGTCCCTGTACAGTTCGTTTAAGCTGGCGTAGGCATCGGCCAGCAGGATGCCTTGAAGTCCTTCAGATGGATTTGCAGGTGCAGGCCTTTTCGGTCGGGTGAGTAGGCAAATCAGACACCTGGCGGGGTGTCGTCTACGGCTGTCCGGTCATCCCGCACATAGGTCCATAGCCGGTCGGCCCGGGTTTTGCCGGTACAGCGGTAGATGACCGCCATGCTTGCCCATCAGCCGTGCGCCAGCAGGCCCGGATCGGCAAAGCTCCGGGCAAACGGACGGGAGGGGCTGCGGTCTGGGTGATGCAGCCGCAGCAGGCGTAGTGGGGGCGTACATGGCGCACGACGCGGACGCTGGGCGGGACGTATTTCAGCACTTTGGCGCTGTCTTCGCCGATCCAGTGCCAGTCGCCGCCACTCTCGGGACAGACCAATCCCCGCTTCTGGTATCCCCGTTGTCAATTAGCAATCTGTGTTGGGTACGGAAGGGGCAAGAGGTCACTAGTAAAGCATTTTATACCAATGACATTTATTTATTTAAATAAATATATTTGGCATATATCGGGGATTAAAAAAATTGAATAAGCCGCTTAGATAATCGCCCTCTCTTTGCAGTACTGTTGCGCTAAGCTTGCCCTAGTTTCATTATCCCAAGTGGGCAAGATCTGATATGCGTAGAAATACTGAAGTACTTGCCCCTGGAACGGGAATCGGCGTAGCTAAAACCAAATTTGAGTGCAATCATGAATTTTTTTGACAACATCTCCATGCGGGCAAAGTTTATTGTCAACTTCCTCGCCAGTGCTAGCATACTGATTGCTGCCATTTTTTTCTGCATCTGGCAGATTCGCATCATCGGTCAGAATACTGATGCCATTGCGAGCAACTGGTTGCCGTCGGTACAGGCTGCAGGAGAAATCAGCCAGCTGCGGCTGCGCTATCGCGTTCGCAGTCTTGAATTCATGCAGCCGAATACGCCAGAGGAGCATGCAAAAATTGCTGGTTCGATGACTGAGCTGAATGGAAAGCTGGAGCAGGCTTTTAAGAAATATGAGCCGCTGATCAGCAGTGCAGAGGAGAAACAGGCCTATGACGGGGCAGTAGCAGCTGCTGTCGGCTATCGTGAGGTCGTTCAGCAGGCGGTTCACCTGATGCAGTCCGGAAAAGAAGATGAAGCGCGGGTCTTGAGCAAGGGGGAGTGGACCAAGCGTGCCAACCTACTGCGTGACCAAACCGATGCACTGATCAGGATCAACGCTGATGGCGCCAAGGGGGCTGCAGCAGTGGCGGCTGAGAGCGCTGCAGCCGGTATCCGGGATGCACTGGTGGCGCTGCTGCTCGGGGTCGTGATGGCGCTGGCACTGTCCTGGCTATTTGCTAGGAGGGTCACAACCCGCTTGGGCCAGACCATCGTAGCGGCGCAGGCTATATCCAGCGGCGAACTCGATACCACCTTGCCACCCAGCAGCCGGGATGAGGTGGGCAAGCTCATTGATGCGATGGGCAGCATGCAGATCAGTTTGCGTGCCATTATCAAACAGATCTCGCAGTCGGCCGGCCAATTGGCACATACAGCGCACAGCATGACTGAACAAATGGAGCGACTGGAGCAGGCTTCTAGTGCTGCTAACGAGTCGACCTCGTCGGCCGCTGCCGCAATCGAGCAACTATCGGTCAGCATTGACCACGTGTCCGCGAATGCCCGTGAAACTGAGGTTGACTCGCGTGATGTGGCCGAGCTAGCACAGCGGGGTCGGACCACCGCGCACGATGTATCGGCTAGTATTCTGTCCATTTCCGGCGAAATCAGTACGGCATCGACCCAAGTTGTATCGCTGGCGGAACGCACGCGCAATATTAGCGGCATTGCCGACACCATCCGTGATATCGCTGACCAGACAAACCTGCTGGCGCTGAATGCTGCGATCGAAGCTGCTCGCGCAGGCGAGGCGGGGCGAGGATTCGCGGTGGTAGCAGATGAA
The DNA here is from genome assembly GCF_000620105.1 of Microvirgula aerodenitrificans DSM 15089. Taxonomy (NCBI): domain Bacteria; kingdom Pseudomonadati; phylum Pseudomonadota; class Betaproteobacteria; order Neisseriales; family Aquaspirillaceae; genus Microvirgula; species Microvirgula aerodenitrificans. The sequence continues at coordinate 8,546 of NZ_JHVK01000033.1, forward strand.
GTCCGTAAGCTGGCCGAGCGTACCGCGCTGGCCACTAACGAGATCTCTAGCATTATCCAGGCTGTAGTCAAGGAAACGGCGACGGTCTCCGAGGTCATGGATCATGTGAATCCGATGGTCGAAGCCGGGGTCTCCCAGGTAAACCAGCTAACAGCTTCGCTGGGTGATATCGACGACCGCATGGAGCGTGCGCTGGAGCGTTTCCGCAACGTGGCAGAAGCGGTGACTGAGCAGAGCCAGGCCGGCACCAATCTGGCCGGTGACGTTGAACGGGTGGTGGGCGTGGTCGAGGAGACCCAGTCGACGGTTCAGTTTACTCGCGAGGCAGCGCGGCAACTTGAATCGCTGGCGCTTGGCTTGCAGAAGGAAGTTGCTCGCTTCTCGATCTGACGCATTCTCAGTTTTTTTCAGGTGTCGGGCGCGCTTTGCCGGGATTTCGGGGAGGCGCGCCGTCGTTTTCGTAACCGTCTTTTCTGCCCGAATAACGTGCTATCTCCCGGGATTTCCAACGTTATGACGATATCAAATATGCTTTCGTGTTGCGTTGCGGTGTGCTGAGTGCCATATGACTTGACCGTCTGATGCGGGCATAAATCGTGATTATTAGCAGTGAATTAGGTAGAATTTTTTGCACACGGTCGGAGTCTGTATTTTTTTGGCCCGTCGGCGATTTTTTGAGCCCATTCTGGCTCTGCCGCCTCACGCCGATATCGCTATCCGTGTGATGTCATTATTTCAATAAATGGAAAATTCCGTGAAGATTACTGCAAAAATTGTAGCTATCAGTGTGGTTGCATTGGGAGTGTTTGTTTACAAACTGGATGTATTGCCATCATTCAACAATGTCGTTTCGTCTTCGGTATCCACACCGGGGCAGTCACCCGAAGACGAGGCACAGCAAGCCAAAATGGAACCGTTTATCCAGTGCATCAATGAGGTCGATTCCATCTGGGGTGAGCGTTACCAGATTTATCGTGGGATGTATGCAGACTTTGTACGCGGCGGTCCCACGCCCAATCTTCGCGCCCGCTTCTACCTGACCATGCATGGCGACCGCTATCAGGGGGCCAAGACCTGCATTGCCGGTCTGGAAAAGGGCATCAAGGCAACGCCGGCCGATCCGGAACTCGACAAGGCCGGTGAGGCCTATCTGCAGACCTTGCGCGAACTGCTACCGCTGATTACGGAACTCGACACCTACTACGACCAGCAGTCCTATCGCGACGACAACAAGGCGAGGGCCAAGGCGCTGGACGAACAGATCGGATCGCTGTTCGAGCGCCTGTTCTCGGCCTCGTCACAGATGCATAAGATCATCAGCGGCCGCAATCTGGATATGCAACGCAAGATGCTGGCAGCCATGGAGAAGGAAACCGGCAAGGACATCTGGTGGCAGACCGAAAATGTGATGCTGCAGGCCCGTGTCGCCGTCGATGCTATCGAGTCGCTGTCGACGTCGGGCAAGATGTCCGCAGAGAGCGTGCAGGTGGTCGAAACCGTTTATACTAAGGCTTATGAAGAGGCCAAGGCATATGGCGCAGCCAACCGGCCTGCTGCAGGAACTGCCAAGACGGCTGCAGACCCGTTCTGGTTTGACATTGCCAGCACCGCCGACAGCCTCGCATTGTCGATCAAGACCCTGCGGCGCGATCAGGGAGACGGCAAAAAGAACGTATCGCGTGATCTGGACGATATAACCCGCAGCTTCAACCGGCTGGTCGAGCGCTACAATGAGCGCAACCAGATGCGTCAGCGCTATATTGCGTCGACCGGAAGATAAGCGACAGCGCCGTGCCGGATGCCAGAGGCGCCGGCCGGCACAATTTGATTCACTGCAACGAGATGGTTTTTCGGGAGGGGGCAAGGGCGCCGTAATAATCACAACAAACAGCTCATGTCTGTAATGGATACTCCGATAAACACTACGGGTTTACTTGAACACCGTCATACCAGACAGGGCATACCATGCGCGTTTCCACCCGACTCATTGTCATTCTTCTTGCGAGCTTTCTCGGCCTGCTGTTGCTAGCGGGCTTCTCTCTCTACAGCATCCGGAGCGCGCTTTCCCACGAAAAAGAAACGTTCATCGTCAGCCAACTGAAAGCAGCGGAAGGCATCCTCAAGCACTATGCTGACCAGGAAAAGCTGGGCAAGCTCACCCTGGCGGAAGCCCAGGCCCGTGCAGCGCAGACGCTGAACATGATGAAGTACGACGATTTCTATTACTTCGCCCGCACCCGAGACAACGTGCTGGTCGTACATACCAAGGCCGAGCGCATCGGCAAGGTCGATACCGGCAGTAAACTTCCCGATGGGCGCACCACGGTCGACGCCTATAATGACGCGCTGAAGGGCGGCGTGACCTACGGGCTGACCGAGATCCTGACATCGCGCAAGGGCAGCACGCAGGAGTTGCCGAAACTCAATGGCGTCTTCCGCTTTGAGCCGTGGGGCTGGGTGGTGGGCACCGGCATGTTTACCGACGACATCGCCAAAACCTTCTGGGCCAGCGCGTGGGTGCTGCTGGGCATCGGTTTCGCCGTGCTGGTTGTGGTTGCCGGTCTGGCGCTGACTATGTCGCGGCAGATCGTCGGTGCACTCGGTGGCGAACCAGCCTATGCGGTTCAGGTAGTCGAGGCGATTGCCGGCGGCAATCTGTCCACCGAGATCCAGACCCGCGGTAAGCCGCACAGCCTTCTGGCTGTCATGCGTACCATGCAGACCAGTCTGCGCGGCATGATTGAACAAATCTCTCTGTCGTCCCGGCAACTGGCTGAGACTGCACGCAGCATGAATGAGCAGATGGGCAAGCTGGATGTCGCATCGACGGCGGCCAACGAATCGACCTCTTCGGCAGCGGCGGCCATTGAGCAACTGTCGGTCAGTATCGATCACATATCCGAGAACGCACGGGAAACCGAGGTCGATTCGCACGGTGTAGCCGAACTCGCCCAGCAGGGCCGGACCGTCGCCCATGACGTGTCGGAAAGCATTCGCTCGATTTCCGGTGAGATTGGTGCCGCATCAAGCCAAGTGGTGTTGCTGGCCGAGCGCACGAGCAATATCAGCGGTATTGCCGATACCATCCGTGATATTGCTGACCAGACAAATCTGCTGGCGCTGAATGCGGCGATTGAAGCTGCACGTGCAGGAGAGGCGGGGCGAGGATTTGCCGTGGTTGCGGACGAAGTACGCAAGCTGGCAGAGCGAACGGCGCAGGCGACTAACGAAATTTCCACCATTATCCAGGCTGTAGTCAAGGAAACGGCGACTGTCTCCGAGGTCATGGATCATGTGAATCCGATGGTTGTGGCCGGGGTCACCCAGGTAAACCAGTTGGCCTCCGCTCTCGGCGAAATCAATGACCGTATGAGCCGGACTTTGGCTCGCTTCCGAAGTGTTGCGGAAGCGGTTGCAGAGCAGAGCCAAGCCGGCACCAATCTGGCAGGCGACGTCGAGCGCGTAGTCGGCGTGGTTGAAGAAACTCAGTCGACAGTGCAATTCTCGCGCGCAGCAGCCAGCCAGCTCGAATCGCTGGCGCTTGGCCTGCAGAGGGAAGTTTCTCGCTTCTCGGTCTGACGCACTCTCGGCTTTTTTCAGGAATTAGGGGGCGGATCACTTTGCTAAGGACCAGACATGAAGTATCCATTCATCTCCCGTCATCGGACGGTCTGGTCGGTCAGTGATTTATGTCTGGCGTTGGGCGTGTCGCGTAGTGGCTTCTACGAATGGCATGACCGCTCGCCAAGTGCTCGCCAGTGTGCCAATGAGCGGCTGATCAGCCGTGTCCGGGAGAGCTTCCAGGCGAGTGATTGCACCTATGGCAGCCCCCGAGTATGGCGTGATTTGCGCAATTGGGGTGAACGCTGTGGCCGACATCGCGTGGCACGGCTGATGCGGGGGGCCAAGCTGGTGGCACGGTCCAGGCGGCGCCGCTGCCCCACGGATACGGGGCCTCGCTCTGCGCACATGATCGCCGCCAATCTACTGGACAGGGACTTTACGGCCAGCGCCCCCAACCAGAAGTGGGTCGCAGACTTCACCTATGTCTGGACAGCAGAAGGCTAGCTCTACGTGGCTGCGGTGATGGATTTGTATTCGCGCCGCATCGTCGGCTGGTCGATGAAAGCCAACATGACCTCGCAATTGGTGACCGATGCGTTGATGATGGCGTTGCATCGTCGAGGCCGTCCGCTGTCATTTTCAGAAGGCAACTGCACGGAATGTCAGGAGCCGATTGCACTGCAAGTACCGACAAACTCCTCACTGTTTGCTGGCTGGCAAGCAAAACGTCATTTTGTTATTTCGACTATTGTTGTATTGTTAACGTGTGGAAAAAACACAGCCACCACGATCTTTGAATCGCTGTCATCTGGCTTGCGGCTGGATGTGTACCGGCTTCTGGTGCGATAGGGCACTGAGGGCAACGAGCACGTGCGAGGCGAATCCACTTGTGCTGCAGGTTGGCGTTGATACCGTGCGACAGCGTTACCGCGGCAATCGAGGCGTCGGGCTGGGTACACTAGGCGACGATTCGGGCCTTGAGGGATTTGGGATAAGAACGCCGTTGGCGTAAAGAGGAGAGATCAGTCTTCGGCATGGTGTCCACCAAAAAGAGGTGGACACTAAGCAGGACTGAACATGGCCTCAAGAGGCGTTGGCCGGGCGCTTACCTTACAGCGACAGCGGGAACTCCACGCCCAGACGAACCTGATCAATGTTGTATTCGCCCTGCTTCCGGTGCGCTTCGTTGTTGCGGTGCACGCTGTAGCGGACGTGGAAGGCCAGGCCTTTGGCCGCGCCGTCCCTGACCGTGTAGCGTACGAGCATGTCGCGTTCCCAGTGCTTGCCGTCCTTGCCATAGTAGGCATAGGCACCCCGGGGGTCGGCCTTCGAGCCATCGATATCACTGCCGCGCGTGTAGCCGATGCTGGCGCTTAGGCCGGGGGAGAACCATTCGCCAAGATCTACTTCGTATTTAGTTTGCCACGAGGCTTCGTGCGGCCCATTGAAGTCGGATATCTGCATTGCATTGTCCAGCCAGATAGAGCCGCGGTTCACATAGTCGAACGGAGTGTCACCATGGACTTTCTGGTAGCCGATGCCGAATTTGTGTGCACCTAACGCATAGGTGCTCATCAAACTCCAAGTCGTGTTATCCACTTTGCCAGCATAGGCACTGCCAGTGTCCGTATTGCGGTAGATATTGAGGTTGTAGGACAGCGATTGTCTGTTGGCCAGTTGCCAGCTATAGGTGCTGCCAAGGTAATAGGTATTCCAAAAGTCCTCGAAATTGCCCGCGTAGGCCGTCAGGCTGAGGGCCTTTATTGGAGCACTCCAGGTACCGCCAACAAAGCTGAACGAATCCCCGCTCCGGGTTGCGCGCGTAATGTAGTTGGCGCGCAGCGGATTGTCGTTCCGGCGGGCCGTGCGGTCAGACCAGCCGGTAAAGTGACCGGCCTGCAGCGACAGATCCGGAATGTTCTTGCTGGTCAGCAGCCAGCCTGTGTTCGTTTCGGGCAGCAAGCGTGTATCGGACGAGTTGAAGATCGGGTTTTTTGTGCGCATCTCGCCATATTTCAACGTGGTGGACGATGCGCGGATCTTGACTGCCGCGCCAGCGCGTCCGTAGTCGTCCATAGATTCGCCGTCTGCCTCGGTCGGCAAATAGCGCTCACGGCCATTGTGGATGTTGTCGCGGTTCAGGTTGACGGCGCCGTATGCATGGGCATCCACCCCGAAACCGACAATCCCCTGTGTAAACCCGGACTGATACGTTGCCATCAGCCCGTAGCCGGCTTCTACAGCCTGGTCGCTGTAGACCTTCAGCTTGCGATTGTAGAAGCGGTCGCCATGCCGGTAGTCGAGCCCCTCGTACAGGGCACGATTCAGGATCTGCAGGCTTTGTCCTTCGAGCAGCCCTTCGGCCTTGTCCTGCTCGACTGTTGCATGGACGGGAAGGGCGCACAGCAATGTCATGGCGGCAGCGCATGGCGCCAGTTTCCGGTTTTTTTTCATCAGGTTTTTTCACCTTGCGGATCGGCGCCCGGTGGCACCCGTTGGTTGTGAAAGCGGCAAACGATGGCCTGGCATGAGTCAAGCCAAACAGGAATGCCTCTTTGTTGTTAGTCTGTCTAGTACATCATGACGATGAGTTTGACACAGATTCTCATTTTAATGATAATAATTGTCATTGTTAATTGAAAAATTATTCACATGCAAATCCAAACCGCGCTCTCTTCCGTGCTGCTGGTCACGTCGCTCGGGCTGTCCTCTTTCGCACACGCTGCGCCGCAGGTCGTCAAGGATGTACTCGGTCGCCAGGTCAGAGTGGATCTGCCGGCCAAGCGCGTTGTGCTGGCGTTTTACTTCGAGGATTACATGGCGATCGGTGGCGAAAAGGCGTTCGACAAGGTGGTCGGGATTTCGCGCGAGGCCTGGGAGGGCTGGCGTCCGGCCAACTGGGCGCTGTTCACGGCCCATCGGCCGTCCCTGAAAACCCTGCCCGATGTGGGCGAAGTCGAGGTGCAGACCTTCTCGGTGGAAAAGGTGTTGGCGCTGAAGCCGGACGTAGTGGTGCTGGCCGACTGGCAATACAAGGGCTTGGGGCCGGATGTGAAGCGTCTGGAGGATGCCGGACTGCCGGTTGTGGTGGTCGACTACAACATGGAACTGCCGGCCAATCACTACGCGAGCACGCTGCTGCTCGGCAAGATCGCCGGTGACGAAAAGCGCGCGAAACAGGTGGCAAACGAGTACAGGCACGCAGTCGACCAGGTGCAGTCGCGCATTGCCAAAGCCAGGCTGCCAAAGCCACGCTTCTATGTCGAATTCGGCAACAAGGGCCCGGCCGAATACAGCTTCACTTACGGCAAGGGCATGTGGGGTCCGCTGGGCGCACTGGCCGGCGGCGACAATATTGCCGCACCGTTCGTCGAATGGTACGGACCGATGAATCCCGAGAAGGTGCTGGCTTCGCAGCCCGATGTGGTCTTTGTCGCCGGCACCGAGTCGACCAGGAACCCGACGTCGATGCTGATCGGGCAGGGCGTGGACCGCAAGCTGGCTGCCCAACGGCTGACGGCGTTTACCCAGCGCAACGGCTGGAGCAATCTGCCAGCGGTCAAGAACAAGCGTGTGTACGGCGTCTATCAGGGCGCCTCGCGCACGGTGATGGATTACACCATGGTGCAGTTCATGGCCAAGGCGATGTATCCGGACCTGTTCCGGGACATCAACCCGGAAGCCAATTACCTGAACTTCTATAGGCGCTATCTGCCGGTTGCCGCCAACGGCACGTTCACCGTCGGTATGTAATCCCGCCCTTCAACGGACAGGCGGCACAAGGCCTGCCTGTCCGTCAGCCATGGCATTTCCGGACCGGTTCCATGAATGATTCACTCGTGCTGGACGCGGCGCTGTTGCGACAGCGTCAACGCGAATACCGCCGCAAGCGGTTTCTACTGCTTTTCATCCTGCTGATTTTCGGCAGCCTGCTGCTGGATGTCGCCACCGGGCCTTCGCTGCTCGGGCTGGAAGACGTGCTGGTTACCCTGCTGTCCCCGTACTCTGCCGACCCGATGACCCGGGCCATCGTCATGGACATGCGCCTGCCGATTGCGCTGATGGCGTTGGCAGTGGGCGCTGCGCTCGGGCTCGGCGGCGCGCAGATGCAGACCCTGCTCGATAACCCGCTGGCCAGCCCGTATACCCTGGGTCTGGCTGCCGCTGCAGGCCTCGGTGCCGCACTGGCGCTCCACAGCGGAGGTTTCGGCCTGCCGCCGCTGATTGCCATCCCGATTGGCGCCTTTGTCTGCTGCATGCTAGCGGCCAGCCTGTTGTTTGGCCTTGCGCTGATGCGCCATGTCAGCAGCCAGACCATCATCCTGGCCGGAATCGCGCTGCTGTTCCTGTTCCAGTCGCTGCTGTCCCTGCTGCAGTTCATGTCCTCGCCAGAGCTGAGTCAGCAGATCCTCTTCTGGCTGTTTGGCAGCCTGATGCGCACCACCTGGAGTTCACTGCTGATCACCACCTGTGTGACAGCCCTCTGTGCCGTGATGCTGTATCGCGATGCGTGGAAGCTGACCTGCCTGCGGCTCGGCGAGGCGCGTGCGCGCAGCCTGGGGGTGGACGTCACTCGCCTGCGGCTGAAAACGCTGATCCTGGTTGCGCTGATGACAGCGACCGCCATCAGCTTCGTCGGCATCATCGGCTTTATCGGTCTGGTGGCCCCGCATATCGCACGCATGCTGATCGGTGAGGACCAGCGCTACCTGATCCCGCTGTCGGCCCTGTGCGGCGCCTGCATGCTGTCCACTGCCTCGGTGCTGTCAAAGTCCATCGTGCCGGGAGCCCTGTTCCCTATCGGCATCGTGACCGCCCTGATCGGCGTGCCGTTCTTTATCTGGCTGATCCTCGGGAAGGGGCGCAAGCGTGCTTGAACTCGACAACCTGACGCTGTCCATTGGCGGACAGACGCTGGTCCGCGACCTGAGTCTGCAACTGGCTCCCGGCCAGCTTCACGTGGTCATCGGCCCCAATGGCACGGGGAAGACCAGCCTGCTTCGCGCGTTGTTCGGCGAATTGCCGCTGCAGCGCGGTGATGTCTGCCTGCGGGGCAAGCGTCTGTCGCGGTTACGCGGCAATCACTGGCGCAGCCTGTTCGGCTACATGCCACAGAACACGCAGCTGGATCTTGATCTCAGCGTGCTGGAAGCGGTGGTGCTCGGGCGGCTGGACAGCCTCAGCATGCGGCTTTCCGATGAGGACATCCTTGCAGCACTGGCTGCGCTGAAAGTGCTCGGCATTGTGCATCTGGCCGACCAGTCAATGCATGCGCTTAGCGGCGGGCAGCGCCAGATGGTGCTGTTTGCCCAGGTCCTGCTGCGCGATCCGCAGGTCATGATGTTAGACGAGCCGGTCAGCGCGCTCGACCTCCAGCACCAGTCCCACCTGATGGAACACCTTTATCGCCAGACCCGAAGCCAGAGCTGGGTCAGCATCGTGGTGCTGCACGACCTGAACCTGGCTGCGCAGTTCGCCGACCGGTTGATCGTGCTGGCCGATGGTCGCCTGCAGGCTTTCGGTCCGCCTGAGGATGTGCTCGATGCCGCACTGATCAGCCGCCTCTACCGGGTCCCGGTGGAAGTCCACCGGGGCACCGACGGCAAACCCTATATACGAACCCTCAGACAAGCGAACCCGACACCATGACCCTGATTCAGAAAACCCTGCTGGCCCTGACGGCAAGCTGCTGCCTGAGCCCGCCCGTTCTTGCCGCCGAACATGTGGTGCGCATGCTGAACGCCGGCGACGGTGGCAGCATGATCTTCGAACCGGCCTTCGTCCATGCCCGACCCGGAGATACTGTACGCTTCGAGCCGGCCAATACCGGTCACTATGTGCGCAGCCTGGCTACCCCGGCCGGCGTGGCGCCGTGGAACAGTCAGGAAGACCAGCCGTATGCTGCGACGCTTGACCAGCCGGGACTGTACTTCTATGTCTGCCCGCCGCATCTGATGATGGGCATGATCGGCCTGATCCAGGTCGGCGAGGCGAGCAACCGTGATGCGGTCAGCGAGATCATGAAGTCCAGCAAGGGCCGCATGTACAGCAACAGTCAGCGTGTGGATGAATTGCTGGGACAGGTCCGGTAACCCATGCTGTGGTGTGCGGCGTTGCAAGGCTGGCGGGCGCTGAGCCCTGCTGCCCGGATGCTGGTGGGCAACGGCCTGGCTTTCAATCTGGGTTTCTACATGATGATGCCTTTTCTGGCACAGCATCTTGGGGCGCTGGGTCTGACCGGCTGGGCGAGCGGACTGGTGATGGGCATGCGAGTGTTCAGCCAGCAGGGACTGTTCCTGCTTGGCGGCATGCTTGGCGATCGTCTCGGCTACCGGCCGGCCATTCTCCTCGGCTGCCTGATTCGCAGTGCTGGCTTCGTGCTGCTAGGCTGGGCGGTATCATTGCCGGTGCTGTTCGTGGCCGCCTTTCTGACAGGTTTTGCCGGCGCGCTATTCACGCCATGCGCCCATGCCTTCCTGGCGGCCGAATGCCGTAATGATGCCCATCGTCGGCAGGCATTCGCCCTGCACAATCTGGTTAGCGAGGCCGGCATGCTGCTGGGGCCGCTGGTCGGTATGCTGCTGACCGGCATCAGCTATGCGGTCACCGGGCTGGCGGCTGGCGGGATTTTCCTGCTGCTGACCATCCTGCAGTGGCGTTGGCTGCCGCGCGATCCGGTTGATCCGGCCCGGCGTGAGCAGGGCGTCCTTGCCCAGTGGTCAGCCATGATCCGTAACCGGGCCTTCATGGCATTCACTCTGCTGGCCGCCTGCTATCAACTGCTTTTTCATCAGCTGTATCTGGCCGTGCCGGCCTATATCGGCAGCCATGGGTACGACACCGGCCTACTGAGCGGCGTATTCACCTTGTCGGCGCTGATTGGCGTCACGCTGCAACTGCCGGCCAGCGAACTGGTCCGGCGCCGGCTTGGTGTGGCGTGGGCGATGGGACTGGGGCTGGGGCTGATGGGGATGAGCTATCTGCTCCTGCCGTTGCTCGCGGCCTGGCCTGTCACGGCGGCATTGCTGCAGGCGGCTTGCCTGTCGCTCGGGTCCATTCTGTGTTTCCCGCTGTTTGCCGCGTTTCTGCCTTCCTTCGCTGACAGTCGGGCTCTCGGCGGACATTACGGTTTTTATGCGAGCGTTGGCGGTTGTGTGGCACTTATCGGTAACGTGGCGGTGGGCTTTGCTCTTGGTGAGGGGGGGCGTGTTCCGCCTCTGTGGCTGTGGCTGGTGCTGGCGGCCTGCGGTATGCTAGCGGGGGGGCTGCTGTTCCGTCTGGTCAGAAGGTGGGATGCCTCCTCCTCTTTATGAATATCGCACCTTTGCCCCTGCTGCTGCGCAATCTTTCGACCAAGTGCGTATTGCCCGGGGCTATTTTTGCGGCAAGTGGTCAGATTGTGCCTTGCTTCTTCGATACCAGATTCTAGGCCAGCCAGTACGCAAGCGAGCAGCTACGGATGCGGCTGACGGATTTCAAGATAGTGTGCAACATGGGAAAACGTTGAGACTGCGCCATGAAGAGCATTAAAGAGCTAGCAGTAAGGTTTGCGGGCTCTCCGGTCCTCAAATGGATGTCTGACCGAGCTGTTTTACTGCATGGAACGTTTCTATAGCCTATGGTGCCTGCACTCAACGCAGGGGTACGTCCACTGTAGTTAGAAGCAACAGCTTATCTGGTTAAAAACCTTGCACTGAAGTATGGGGCAATTCCATCCACGTACTCCCCCCGCTTTTTTACCTGTCATATTGGCTCTCTCTTGCATAATAAAATTTTCTTTATTTTTCACAACTAGCAAGATCTGTTCCTTGCTAAGCCTGTATTCTCCCAATGTAGTTGGGATGTGACAATTTGTCGCAGTTGTTCGTGGTGCTACTCACCTAAAATGACTGGCTTGATTAAAAGAGTAGGAAAAATTCGATGCTGAAACGGGGCTGCTTTTCTTGCTGGATATTGAGTGCATCACTGGCGCTGGGAGCAGTCGGAGCCTGGGCCAAGCCGCAAACAGTAACCGATGTGCTAGGACGAAAAATCACCGTCGACGTGCCCGCCAAACGGGTTGTGTTGGGCTTCAACTTCGAGGAATTTACTGCGGTGGCTGGTGCTGGTGCCTGGAAACACGTAGTAGGCATCAGTAAAACTGGGTGGGCTGGCTGGCGAAGTGGCAATTGGAGCCGCTACATCGAGGTTATTCCTAACCTGAAAGTCATGCCGGATGTCGGTTTTACCGACGACAACACATTTAGTGCAGAAAAAGTGATTGCCCTGAAGCCAGATGTTCTGATCTTGCCGGAGTGGAGCTATAGCTCTCTGGGGCACGCAGCTGAGCAATTTTCTGCCGCAGGCATCCCGGTCGTAGTCATCGACTACAATGCCCAGACATTGGCCAAGCACTTGGCAAGCACCCGAGTCCTCGGCGCTGTAATGGGTAACGGTGCCCGTGCCGAAGAGTTGGCCAAACTGTACGAACAGAAGTACAACGATATCATGAGGCGTGTGGCCATGGCTCATCCGGCCAGAAAGCCGAAGGTTTACGTTGAACTGGGACGCGACGGTGCCGACACTATCGGCAACACCTACCGCGACACCATGTGGGGCAAAATCATCGACACTGTCGGCGGCAATAACCTTGCGAACGGGCAGATCGCTGGCAGTTGGGGCCCACTAAACCCAGAGCTGGTACTGGCAGCTAACCCGGATTATGTCTTTATCGCCGGTTCATCCTGGAGCAATCGCCCCAAAGCAGTGAGACTGGGCTACGCCTCCAATGATGCCACTGCTCGTTCGACTTTGGCTCCCTATGCGCGCCGCGCCGGCTGGGGAGATCTGTCAGCAGTGAAGAACAACCATATTTACGCGTTTGACCATGGCCTTTGCCGTACTCTGTTTGATTTTACTGCTATCCAGTTCATCGCTAAACAGTTGTATCCGGCCCAATTCGCAGATGTAGATCCCGTGGCCGAACTACGCCGCTATCACAAACGTTATCTGCCGGTGAAATACAGCGGCAGCTGGATGGTGTCCCTAAAACCATGAGTACACTGGCATTAACATTGGCCCATGAGCAGCGACGAAGCACCCGACGCCTGCTTGTACTACTGGCGGGTTCTGTGGCTCTCTTCGCCTCCCTCGTCCTTGATGTGGCTACAGGCCCAGCCTTATTGGCACCGCTCAAGGTGCTGCAGGCGCTAATCGGTGGTGAGGTAGATCGGGCGACTGCAGTCATCGTACATAGTATCCGTCTGCCGGTGGCGCTGATGGCCTTGGTTGTTGGAGCAGCCTTGGGTCTGTCCGGTGCAATCATGCAGACCGTGCTAAACAACCCGCTCGCTAGTAGTTACACGCTGGGAATTTCGGCTGGTGCCGGTTTCGGAGCGGCTCTAGTGATCGTACTGGGTACGGCCTTGCCGATGCCGGAAACCTTGGCCATGCCGCTGGCGGCCTTTCTATTTGCCGGGCTTGCCTGCGGGGCTGTACTTCTGATCGGCAGCGTCAAAGGGGGAGGGGCCGACGCGTTCGTATTGGCTGGCATCGCGCTGTTGTTCCTATTTCAGGCGCTGCTGTCGCTGCTACAGTACCTAGCCTCGCCCGAGGCTCTACAGCAAATCGTGTTCTGGCTGTTTGGCAGCCTGTACAAGGCTACTTGGTCCAAGCTGACTACCGTTGCCATCACCCTAGGGGGGAGCTTTCCACTTCTGCTGCGCGATGCTTGGGCACTGACGGCATTGCGCCTATCGGACGAGCGGGCCCGCAGTCTGGGTGTCAACGTACCAGCCCTGCGGCTGCGGGCACTAGCTATGGTATCGGTGCTGACCGGTGCTGCAGTGGCGTTTGTCGGTACCATTGGTTTTATCGGCCTCATCGCCCCGCATATTTCACGTTTCTTGGTCGGCGAAGACCACCGTTTCCTGCTGCCAGGTTCTGCTCTTGCTGGGGCGCTGCTACTGTCGGCTGCTTCAGTGGCGGGCAAGCTTATTTCTCCTGGTGCACTGATCCCGATCGGCATCGTCACAGCCACGCTTGGTGTGCCATTCTTCCTGCTGCTGATCTTGCGTTCAAAAACGAGGTACTGGTGAATATCACAACCCAAGGGCTCTCGGTCGAACTGGGAGGACTGCGTGTTCTGCACGACATCAGCTTCAGCGCTCATGCTGGTAGCATTACTACCCTGATTGGCCCGAATGGCTCCGGTAAAACCACCTTGCTGCGTGCGTTAGCTGGCTTATTGCCTCACACAGGCCAGGTGCTACAGGATGGTATCGTTCGTTCCCCAACCCGAAAGGCCATGCTATCGCCAGCTATCGGCTATCTGCCCCAAGATTGTGCGTGCAATAGTTCACTCAGTATCTTGGAAGTTGTGCTCATGGGGCGTTTGACACGGCTGGGCTTGAGTGTAAACGAGCCTGACCGGGAAGCTGCTTGTCGGGTCCTTGATGAGCTGGGCTTGCTACCCCTTGCGAGTAGGGCGATAGGTAGCCTAAGTGGTGGGCAAAGGCAGATGGTCTTTCTGGCTCAAGCCTTGGCACGCGAGCCGAGGCTCCTGCTACTGGACGAGCCAATCAGCGCACTCGATATACAGCACCAGTTACAAGTGCTGGAGATGATTGGCGTTCTGACTCGACAACGGAACCTGACTACGTTGTTGATATTGCACGATCTGAATGCAGCATTACGGCATGCTGACCAAGCCGTTCTGCTCCGGCAGGGTAGAGTGCTAGCATCTGGTCCAGTACACACCGTGTTGCAACCTGCCCAAGTGGGAGAGGTTTTTGGGGTGGAGATGATAACGGCCTTGGCTAGCGATGGGGTGCCGGTGCTGGTCGCTCGTAGGCAAAAGCAGGGTTTGAACAAAATAGCGCAGGTTGATAATTAGCACTCTTATCTATCCAGGATAATGTAGCCATTAATAGCAGCCGGCACGGGCTACTTGCAGTAAACGGTACATGGTTGTCAGCTGCCAAGTATGTCGATGCCCGTTCATGAAGCGGTACCTTACTCGGATTTACTGGCAAAGTAACGTGTGGATTTTTATAATATCTTTCTCTTCTTCTGTGTGACCTTCCCCCCTGCAGGTATGCCAAGCATAAGTTAGCATGAAGGCCAAAGGAGCCTCTCATGCGGAAGTCTCGATTCACTGAAGCGCAAGTCATCGCCGTCCTGAAGGAAGCGGAGGCCGGTCTTCCGGTCACGGAGCTGTGCCGCAAGCATGGTATTTCTGATGCCACCTTCTACAACTGGCGCAACAAGTTTGGCGGTATGGAGGTGTCAGAAGCCAAACGACTGAAACAGCTGGAGGAAGAGAACGCCCGATTGAAACGTCTGGTCGCCAATCAGGCACTCGACATCGAAATGCTGAAGGAAGTCCTCGGAAAAAACTGATTCGGCCTGCA
>NZ_JHVK01000034.1 GCF_000620105.1 Microvirgula aerodenitrificans DSM 15089
CTCCAGCATGGCTTCGCCGTAAGCCTCTTGCAAATCCTTGATCTGCCGTTCGTACTGTTCCTTGATGTCCAGCGGGTTGGCCCGCAGGGCATTCTCCATGCCCCGCTTGCCATCATCGACCCATTGCTCGACCTCCGAGGGAGACAGATCATAGGCACGGCTGGCCTCGGCCACCGTGGTCTTGCCCTGGATGATATCCAGCACCAGCGCGCTCTTGCGCCTGGCCGTCCATCGTTTGATATCTTCTTCCATCTTCACGCTCATCGTCTGTTTCCTTGATTATGGCGTGAGCAGGTTTTTACTGGGTCATTACATCGGCGCCACGCGATTTCCGCTCGCGCCTGCAGTCCTCCATCGTCCCGATAGCCGACGGCGTCGTTCTGGCCGGCCACTTCTCGCCGGATCGCTTGTGGCTGCCGCTGTTGCTGTTGTTCCCGGTCCCGTTCGACGGCCGAACCCACCACCTGATGGCCGACGTTGTTGCCGAACGATTCCGCCGCGATCCGGCCCCAGTTCGGCCGCACGCCATGAACAAGGGACTGGGCTCCGCCCGAGGCCATGCTCTTGAGGGTGCCGCTCAGCAACGGCTGCCGGAGTCCTGCAGCATGCAGGCCCTTGCCGACGCTGTGGCTAAGCATGGCTCCGGCACCGACTGCAGCTAGGGTGGCACACACGCTCAATAATTAATAAAAACGCCACCTTGCGGCTATCGAAATCGCTTAACCCGTACACATCGCAAAGCCTCACAGCTCGGTCAGCAATGATGCTAATTCCGATCGTAGCAGAAGCGCATTTTTATCTATTCAACTATTCTTCATCATTAAGTGGCGAATTATTGAAACATCTATCTATTCAACAAGTGAGATAAATATCTATCCAACTGCTCATCAGAAATCCCCACTCCACATCTATCCATATCCCACTTCCAAACATATGATATTTCATCAATGGAAATATTATAAAAAAGCGAATACATCATTACTCCAACATCATTCCTTGAAGCACCATATTTTTTTGAAATATCACGCATAAGCAAACTAATAGAGCTATATGCTTGCAGCTTTTCTCTCCAAAAATCAACATCTTTCTCCGGCATTTCAATTGGGTAAACAGGCATATTGACTCCTTAATTTTTTGGCTTATCAAACCAGATTTTTATTTCCTGGCCAAAATTTTGTAATTTCACAATATCAACATATCCAAACTCCATTGCTCTTTGTCCTGTCCATGTATTGAAAGCTGCTTCTTTTTGTGTCATAAATGGGTGTTTAGTTGTCAGATTTCTGAACTGGTTAAAATTTACACTATCATCTCCATCCAACCATGTTCCACGAATTTGTTCTACCTTTACGCCATCTGCCTCTAGCCGTTTCATTAGGCCATAAAACATATCTTTTCCTCCTCCGCCGTCAGCCGGGTACTAGCTCGCGCCGGCATGTCCCGACTCAGCGATCTGGAACCGACCGAGCCCGTTGTGCGTTACGAACGCGATGCGCCAGGGGATTTGCTGCACATCGATACCAAGAAACTCGGCCATATCATGCGTCCGAGCCACCGGGTGACAGGAAACCGCCGCGATTCGGTCGACGGGGCCGGCTGGCCTGTATCGAGCTGGGGATCAAACACACATTCACCCGGCCGTATCGACCACAGGCCAATGGCAAGACTGAACACTTCATCCAGTCAGCCTTGCGCGAGTGGGCCTACGGCTGGACGTATCAGGACTCAGCCCAGCGTACCGAGGCACTGGCGCACTGGCAGCATCACTACAACTGCCATCGCCCGCACCGCGGTATTGCTGGCGTCCCGCCGATCTCCAGGCTGGCATCAGATCAATACAACCTCTTGCAGCTCCTCAACTAGTCCGTGTGGTAGTACCCACAGCACATCGTTCTCATGTGCAAACGAACGGCCCAAGTATTATCGCTGCAGATAGGATCTCCCTAATTTTACAACACGAACTCCTAGCTCTTTTAGCCGAATTAGCACAGCATCCGCTAAGGCAGGGTCATTTATTGGCAGATCAAAATTTCGCCCGTCCGTATTTCGATAGCAAAGCATTTCAGAAACAGGCGTTTGTTCGATGAAATAGTCGACCAGCCTAACTCCCTGTCCAAACAAGAACTCTTCAACCATAATTGCACTGACTTTATCTTTCATTCCAATCACCTTTCCTTGGCAACGACGTCTTGCAAAATCCCGGATAGAAAATGGTGTTGTCTGCATTTCCGATTTCCCAGAAAATTCTAGTCGGCTTAGGGATAGCGTTTTGGTTCGTCATAAGCTCTCTAAAGTAGCGCGCATTGACCATATTCATGTCTTGCGTTGACGGCCACAACTGGACAGCATTTTTATTGGGGTGAACATGCCCAACCAGCCTAGAGTCACGAGGAACCGGACTTGTCCATGCATCACCGCTATAAAGTTTTTGACCAGTTGCCCATCAACACGTTCAGTAACTAATGAGAACTCTACCAGACGACTATTGAGCGCCCCTAATTGGTACACATCGCCGAACCTCACGGTTCAATCAGCAATAATGACTCCTTGCTCTCCAGGTAATGCACCAGACGTGCGCAACCCGGCATCAGCCCATTCGCCAAATAATATCCTCTACTATTATTTCCAATAAACTCTGATCTGGAATGCCATCCTCCCTTAGGAAGGAATTCTCCATCCGGCCGTTACGCCAGCAGCCAACGCGTCACGTGGGGTCCAGCCAGCGTCAGCAGTTTGCCCGTAAGTAAAGGAACTGGGCTCCGCCCGAGGCCATGCTTACGCTGACCTAGCTCTAGTTCAACCGGCCGCGGATCAAAGCACTTACAAATAACTCCGTCATTTTCGCAACAGCAAGCGCAGAGTGGGTCCGACCTCGTCGGCAGGCCGGCTCTACACGCTTATGATTCACCGTAAATCCTTCCCGTTGCCGAGGGGAAGATCAAGTTTCCTATATCTTCAGAAAATTAGAAAAGCTTCAACACGCAGCCAAATCAGACTATCCCAATTCCATTATTTTACCCCTAATAAAACATTGAAAATCAGAGGCAGCATCATATACAGTCAAATTTACTGAATCAATTTCAACAACACTCCAATTTTCAGTTTTAAACCCTGAGTTAAAACCTTGCAAATCATCTCCAAACAATAAAATACCACCAAGCCCCTTTCCACCATAAATTTCCAATGGATCAATCAAGCCATCATAGAGCATATACCCTACCTCACCTATTTCGCCAAAACCAATATCCAGCAAAAATGAAACATAACCATCAGGCAAGGCCTTTGAAAGGATTTTTATTTCATCTGCCTTGGCGGGAGAAACTGGCGTCAGCTTATCAAATACTGAGCCACTCCCTTTGATTGCCAATAAATCGTCGTACATCCCCATACCCTAGCCTCCATCTTCAAAAAAAATGTAGTAGCGAACCATAGAATTTAGACATGATCTTCGTCAGAAACACTAATAATTATCAACTGAGAACAGCGCCCCTCTTAAAGAAGCATAAATATATTCCTTTGAGGAAAATGTGTCGTCCAAGTCAAAAGCCGACCAATAATTAACAGCACAAATTTAGAAATTTTGATCATTGCCTAAGCAGCCATTACCCCTGCAGCGCTTTCTCTTCTTCAGCCAAAAACAGGCTTTGTAAATCTCCGTTCAGCTTACCCCCTTCTTTGCTACAAAGCTCAAATTGTTCATCTACACCATTCAACGCATTGACACCATCAATCACTCCCAATATGTTTGATGTTGTATCGACTGCCACCTGGCGCATCACTTCAAAGAGAACCCCTTGCTGTTCAGGCCCTAAATCATTGAAAAAGGATAAAACTCTCCTCCAATAAGGGTCCGATGCATTATCTGCAGGAGTACTCGAGAATATCTGCTGGTACAGAGCCATGTTTTCTTCAACAACGACAGACCGAAGGCAAGATACAAATTTATTTGGCGTCATAACTGGTTTTTCCAAAAGCACCTGGATAAGCTTCTTTATTCATTCGGCAGCCGGCCGGACGCATCATGCCGATAACGGATGGCGATGTGCTCGCCGCGGGCATCCGTGCTGCGCAGGGCGGCCAGGCGGCCGGCCAGATAGTCGATGTGCAGGGTTTCGCCGCTGGCACCGGTCACGGCACTCAGCCGGCCGGCATCGTCGTAGGCAAGGGTCAGCGCCTGGCCGTCGGGATCACGGACCGCCTGCAACCGGCCGGCGGCATCGTAGTGCTCTTCGCGCTGGCTGTCGCCATCGGTCCACACGCCGGTGCCGCCAACCGGATCAAAGCGCAGCAGGTCATCGGCACCGCCGCCACTGCGCTCGACGTAGGCCGCGCGGCCGGCGTCGTAGCGCCACACCCGCTCGACACCATCCTCGTCGGTCCGGCGCACGCTGCTGCCGGGAGCATTCAGCGTCCCGTTCCGGCCATGCAGCCGGCGCGCATAGCCGAAGCGCCAGTTGTCGCCATCGTCGCGCTGACTGTTGTAGGAACGCAGCAGTTCGATATCCGGGCCGACCGACACCCGCATGTCGTCGCGTCGTCGCAACTGCAGCCGGCCGCTGGCGGCATCGACCCGTACCCGTTCTCCCCCCTGCCCGAACCCGCCCGCCCCGGCCAGATTGTCTGTCCGGCCGGTGTCCACCGCGATGCTGATCCCCGTCATGTGCCACGCTCCCGCCGTGTCTTCTGCAGAAGTTGTCCGCAGCGGACGAGGATTCATTTAGGGGGGGCCGGAAATTAATTTTGTACGGCGCCGGCGAGCCCGGTTTGGCGCATGGTGACGCACATGCCATAGTTTTCCCGTTTGCAGCGACGATCCACGGGAGACGTCATGGACCTGGAAGTACTTGATCAGGAAGAAAAATACCGGCTGGCCATTCACGCGCTGCGGCAGCAGCGCCATACCGAGGCGCTGCTGCTGCTGAAGCGGGCCGACCCGACCCAGGCCAGCGATCCGCAACGGTTGTACCTGCTCGGCGTGCTGTATGCGGACATCGGCCTGCCGGAGCGCGCCGTTGCGCATCTGGCACTGGCGATTGATGTCGATCCCCTGCTGGCCACGGCCCGTTTCCAGCTTGGCCTGCTGCTGATGACCCTGGGCCGGACGGCACAGGCCGTCGAGGTCTGGCAGCAGCTGGACCTGCTCGATGCCGCCGCCCCCCTGCGCCTGTTCCGGGACGCGCTGCAGCACCTGCTGGCTGACGAGCTGGCCCCCTGCCGGCGTCTGCTTGCCCTCGGCATCGATGCCAACCGCGACAACCCGGCACTGAATGACGATATGCGCCGCCTGCTGGCACAGCTGGATGACATGCCGGCAGACAACGGCGCCGCCAGTTCGGTTTTCCGGCATGTCCATGCCGGACCGGGCTGAGCGCATGGATGACGCCGGCCGCCGTCTGGACCGCGTGCTCGTCTGGCTGCAGGCCGATCCGGCACACGCCGGCCTGCAGCAGGAAGCGGCCGATCTGTGCTATCGGCTCGGACGATTCGACGACGCGCGACACTGGCTGACGCAGCAGGCGCGGTCGGCACCGCTGTCGCCCGCCGCCCGGTCGCTGGACGGCTTGCTGCTGCTGCGCTGCGGCGATGCGGCGGCGGCGATTGCGATATTTCAGGCGCTGCTGGCGCAAGGTACCGCCACGCCCGAACTGCATGGCAATCTCGGCTGGGCGCTGGCGCTGGCCGGGCGTTTCGATGAAGCCGCGGAGCACGCACTGCGCGCTGTCGAGGGCGGCATCGCCGGCGCCGGCCCGCTACATGTGCGCATCCTCCACCACCAGGCACGGCTCGATGAGGCGATCCGCGTGGCCGAGGACGCACTGGCGCACGATCCGGCGCAGTTGCCGCATTACGGCATCCTGGCCACGCTGTATCTGGACCGGGACGAACCGGACACCGCCGCCGCCTTTGCCCGCAAGGTCCGGGCACAGGCTCCGGACGATGCCGATGCCAATACCGTGCTCGGCGTGGCCGCGCTGCTCGGGCAACGCCGCGACGAGGCCGACCGGTTTTTCCGTCACGCCCTGCACCACCAGCCGCACAGCGGACGCGCCCGGGCCGGGCGCGGGCTGGTCGGCATGCTGGACGGGCATCTCGAAACGGCGGAAGACCATTTCCGGCTGGCGGTGGCCGACATGCCGGCTCATGCCGGCATCTGGCACGGCCTGGCATGGTGCCAGTTGCTGACCGGGCGGACCGGGCAGGCACACGCGTCCTTGCAGGCCGCACTGGCGCTCGACCGGACGCTGGCCGACACCCATGGCGGGCTGGCGGTACTGGCAGCCCTGTCCGGCCGCCCCGACGAGGCCGGTGCATGCATCAGGCGCGCGCTGGGACTGGATCCGGGCTGCCTGTCCGCCCTGCTCGCCCGCGGCCTGCTGCTACGCCAGTCCGGTCATGCCGCGGCGGCACGGCAGCAGCTGGACGGGCTGATGAACCAGCCCTTGCTGCCGGACGGCACGACGCTGCAGCAGGCACTGGCCACGCATGTGCTCAGCACCCGGCCTCGTCACCACGCGGAGCCGCGCCGGCGATGAGTCCGCGCAGGAACACCATCAGTACGCAGTCGCCCGGCCCGTCCGGCGCCGACAGCCGCTGCAGGGCCAGTCCGTGCGCCATCGCCATGAATCCCGCGGCCAGCGCGGACGGCTCGGCCGGGAGCTGGCGGCCCAGCCCGTGGAACAGCCGGGTCAGCAGCTGACCCAGCGCGTGACGGTGGGCCTCCCACACGCCGAGGAAGGCAACGGCAAAAGCCGGGCTGCGCTGGGCATGCAGTTGCAGTTCGATCGACAGCATGGCCCAGTCGGTTTCGCGGTCCAGCTCGGCCGCCCACAGTTCAAGTCCGGCCAGCATCGCGTCGGCAGCGTCGCCGCTCCGGTCGAGAACGGCGGACAGCTGTGCCGCCTCGTCTTCCATGTAGCGCCGCAGCAATTCCAGCAGGATGTCTTCCTTGCCGGAAAAATTCGAGTAGAACGCGCCCTGCGAAAAGCCGGCCCGTTCGGCGATATCCCGGATCGACGTCCCGCCAAAACCATGCGACACAAGCAGTTGCCGTGCCGCCTCGATCAGGCGTTCACGCGTTCTGGCCTGGCTTTCCGCACGGCTGGAGCGACTGGAGGGGGTTTGCTGGGTCAACGCACGGTATCCGGTCTGTTAAGTTTCGGCCGCAATTATACGGTAGCGATCTGCCGGCGCCCAGTTTCTGCCATTCATTTCAAATTTCAATTGAAATCCAAAATAAAACTGCGCATACTGAATTTCACTTGAAATCCGAAAAAGGTTTTTCACATCATGCCGCTGCAAACCGTCTTCGTGACCGGCGCCACCGGGCTGCTTGGCAACCATCTTGTCCGCGCACTGGCCGGGCGGGGCGTACAGGTCAGGGCACTGGTCCGCTCGCGCGACAGGGGCGAGCGCCAGCTGGGCGACCTGTCCGGTGTCGAGCTGGTGACCGGCGATATGGAAGATGTCGCGGCCTTTGCGCCGGCACTGCATGGTTGCGATGCGGTTTTTCATACCGCCGCCTTCTTTCGCGACAATTACAAGGGAGGGCAGCATCGCGATGCCCTGCGCCGCATCAATGTCGATGGCACGGCCAGGCTGATCGACCACGCCTGGCAGGCCGGCGTGCGCCGTTTCGTCCATACCTCGTCGATCGCGGTCCTGAACGGGGAACCCGGCACGCTGATCGACGAAACCCGGCTCCGCCACGCGGCCGATGCCGATGACTACTACCTGAGCAAGATGCAGTCCGACGAGGTGGTGCTGGCCTTTGTCCGTGAGCATCCGGACATGAACGCCAGCCTGGTGCTGCCGGGCTGGATGTGGGGGCCGGCCGATATCGGGCCGACCTCGTCCGGGCAACTGCTGCTCGATACTGTGCGCGGCAGGCTGCCGGGGCTGGTTCCCGGCAGCTTCTCGGTGGTCGATGCCCGCGATGTCGCACAGGCGATGATTGCCGCAGCGACACATGGCCGGCCGGGCGAGCGCTATCTGGCAGCCGGCCGGCACATGACCATGCGTGAACTGGTCCCGCTGATCGGCCGGATTGCCGCCGTGCCCACGCCGACGCGCTCGCTACCGCTAGCGCTGCTGTACGTGCTGTCGCTGGGCTACGAGCTGTATGCCCGCCTCAGTGGCAAGCCGGTGCTGCTCAGTCTGGCGACGTGCCGGCTGATGGCGCGTGAAGCGGAGCGCTCCCGCTTCGACCCGGCCAAGAGCGAACGCGAGCTGGGGCTGCACTTCCGGCCGCTGGCCGAGACCATGGCCGACACGCTGGCCTGGTATCGCGGCCATGGCTGGCTGGACGCACCGGCCGGCGCCTGAACGACGGTCAGACCGGGGCGGCAACCAGCCCGTCGACCATGACCATCGCCTGCCCGTGCGAGCAGGCTTCGACCCGGCCCTGCACGCCGTAGACCTCCGCCAGAATGGCCGGCGTCACCACGGCGGCCGGCACCCCGTCGGCAACCAGCCGACCGGCCTGCAGCAGCAGTACATGATCGGTATGCCGCAACGCAACATTGATGTCGTGCAGCACCACCACCGTGACCATGCCCCGGCGCCGGGTTTCCTGGCGCAGCAGTTCCATCACGTGGAACTGGTGATTCAGGTCGAGCGCGGACAGCGGTTCGTCGAGCAGCAGGATGGCCGGCTCGCGCACCAGTGCCTGGGCAATGCCGACCAGCTGGCGCTGGCCACCGGACAACTGGTCGAGAAAACACAGTGCCAGATGGGCGATGCCGAGCCGCTCCAGCAGGGCCAGCACATCCTGCTCCCGCCCCGACTGGCCGAGGCCGGTCGCGGTTGCCTGGCGGGCAACCAGCACCGATTCGAGCACGCGCAGCCGTACGGCAGGCGGCAGGGTCTGCGGCAGGTAGGCGACCTGGCGCGACGGGCCGTTCTGCCGGCGCAGCGCATGGCCGTCAAATTCGATCCGGCCATCGGCACTGGCCAGCCCGGCCACGGCCTTCAGCAGCGTCGACTTGCCGCTGCCGTTCGGCCCCAGCAGCGCCGTGACCTTGCCGGCCTCGATGCGCGGGGCGTTCAGGTCGTGGATCACTTCACGCCGTCCGTAGCGGACGTGGAGCTGATGCAGGGACAACGACGGCATTACGACAACCTCCCCTGGCGGAATACGATGGCAATAAAGAACGGGATGCCGACCAGCGCAGTCACGATGCCGACCGGGATGATGGTGCCGGGAATCAGGCTGCGCGAGGCCAGCGAGGCCAGCGACAGGATCACGGCGCCGATCAGCGCGCTGGATGGCAGGTAGAAGCGATGGTCCTCACCGACCAGGCGGCGGGCGATATGCGGCGCCACCAGACCGACAAAGCCGATGGTGCCGACAAAGGACACTGTCAGCGCGGTCAGCAGACTGGCGCGGATCAGGGCATTGCGCCGCAGGCGGCGCACATTGATGCCGAAGCTGGCGGCACGATCCTCGCCCAGTCGCAGCGCGGTCAGCCGCCATGCATTGCTGACCGACAGCGGCAGCACGATGGCCACCAGCGCGAACAGCGCAGCGACCTTGGGCCAGGTCGCGCGCGACAGACTGCCCATGGTCCACAGCACCAGCCCCTGCAGCGCATCGGCGTCGGCAATGTATTTCATCATCGAGGTCAGTGCCTCGAAGCTGAACATCAGCGCAATGCCGAACAGCACCACGCCGGACGTGCTCATGCCGCCGACCCGGGTCACGGTATCGATCAGCCATACCGCCAGCAGACAGACCAGAAACGCATTGACTGCCACGCTCCAGCCCCCCGGCACGCCGGGCAGGCTGAGGTCGACCACCAGCGCCAGTGCGGCGCCGAACGCCGCCGCCTGCTGCAGGCCGAGCGTGAACGGGCTGGCCAGCGGGTTGTTCAGCACGGTCTGCATTTCCGCACCGGCCAGCCCCAGCGCCAGCCCGGCCGCCACCGCGATCAGCGCATACGGCAGCCGGATGTCCCAGACGATAACTGCCGTGGCCGGATCGGCCGCCTCGCGCTGCAGCAGGGTCTGCCACAGCTCGGCCAGTGTCAGCCCGGACGGCCCGATGGTGAAGTCGAGCAGCAGTGAGCCGACGATGATGGCCGCCAGCAACAGCAGTACCAGCAACCGCTTCGACAGCAGTTGCCGGTAGCCGCCGACAATGTCGTCAGCCGCCGTGCCCAGCGCCAGTTCCGGCGCGCTCACGGCCGCCCCCCGACCCAATAGGTACCCTGCGGCTCAATGGCAAGGAATTCCTTGTGCATCCTGACCCACGACGCCTGCGGGTCCAGCCGGGCGAAGCGGGCCGGATGCAGCCATTTGGCAATCTGCTGGATCAGCACGACGTGGTACGGCGTGTTGTAGAAATGGTGCCAGGCGCCGTAGGTATTGCCGTTGCGTACCGCCGCCAGCGCACCGACATGGCCGCGCCGGGCCATGCGCTGCAGCGATTCGCGCGCCATGGCCGGGCTGACGTCCGCGCCGAACTTGAGCCCGGTGCGCGCATCGGGCGCGCCGGCGCCGGTGGCGATATAGACCGACGGGTTCATCGCCAGCACCTTTTCCATATTGACTTCACCGAGCGCGATCGGCAGCAGCGTGTCGCCGATATTGCGCCCGCCGGCAGCATCGACCATCTCGCCGAGGCTGCCCTTGCCGGCCGAGGCCACGTGATCGAACGCACCGGCGCGCACATCGAGGAACACCGTGGGCCGCTTTGCGGCGGGAATGGCACTGACCGGTCCGGTCACGGCACGCAACTGCTCCTGATAGAAGCGGATAAAGCGCTCGGCGGTGGCTTCGCGCTGCAGCGCCTTGCCCATGATCCGCAGGCTGGGAATGGTGTTTTCCATCGGCTTGATGCGGAAGTCGACAAAGATCACCGGCACCCGCGCCGCTTCGAGCTGCTTGACGATCGGGTTGTCGAGGCTGGGCCCGTGGCCGGCAATCGAGAACACGGCGATATCCGGTTTCAGCGTCAGCACTTTTTCGGCGCTGACCGATTCTTCATTGGTCTTGCCGATCAGCGGGATGCGGTCGATGGCCGGAAACTTTGCCTTGTACTGGGCGTAGGTCTGCGGATCGAGATAGCGGAAGTCGCCCTGCCAGCCGGCAATGCGTGCCAGCGGCTGCTTGCCTTCCAGCAGCGCAAACGCATAGAACAGCCGGCCTTCACCAAGCAGGATGCGCTCGACTTTGGCCGGCACCTCGACCCGACGGCCGGCGATGTCGGTCACGACTGCCGCCTGCGCCGCCATGCCCATCCACCCCATGACCAGTCCCAGCGCCAGCTTGCGACCGGCGGCGAACCACCCTCCTCCAACTTCAGACATGCCTTTTCCTTGCAACAAACTAATGAATCTCCGGTCCGCCGGCCAGCAACGGTCGGCGGCAATCTGTCACGGCGCCGGTTGCCAGACCGGCGACAGCAGCGTCGTGCTGCGCGTGACCAGTTCGACGTGCGAGCCGATCACGTCCTGCAGCCGCGTCAGCCCGGCGTCGTCGCCGGCCTCGCAGTGCAGCTCCATCGCGTCTGCGGTGGCCGCCAGCCGGCAGACACCGAACGGAAAGCGGATTTCGCCGTGCCGCTCGTCGAACTCGACCGGGATCTTGCGGGCGAAGTGCTTGCACAGCTTGAACAGATGCCGGCTTGCATCCGGCGTGGTCAGAATGGCGGTCGATGTGCGCACGGAAACCTCTCTTTCAATGGAAAACGGCAACGCCGAAAGGGCACGGGGCCCTTTCGTTCGTCACTGCCCGGCGCATTCAGCCCGGGTCAGAAATGGGCATTCAGCTTCACCCAGTAACGGCGACCCTCGTCGACCATCCAGTTGCCGTCCAGGCCCTGGTTGCGGCCGCGCGGGTCGATGTCGACAATCTTGTCGGTCAGGTTCAGCACGGCGGCGGTCACGGTGAAGGTCTTGTTGATCACGTACGAACCGCCAAGGTCGAAGGTGGTCGATGCCGGACGCTCGCGCACGCCGGTGGCGCCGTTGCGGAAGGCCGCCCAGTACTGTTTGCCGTAGTAGCTGGCGCGGGCATAGGCCGACACCTTGTCGGTCGGGGTCCAGTCGAGCTGCAGATTGGCCATGTCGCGCGGCGTCTTGTCCAGCGGGCGGCCGTCGAGCGAGCTGCCGTTGTAGGCCGGCTCGCCGCCGCCCTCGCGCTTCGAGTCGGTGTAGGTGTAGTTGCCGGACAGCTTCCACTGCTTGTTCAACTGCTGCGAGGCACTGAGCTCGACCCCGCGGATATTGACCTTGGCGATGTTGTCGTACACGTAGATGCTGCGGCCGCTGGCGCGCGGATCGGGCACGCCGGTGTCATAGCTGACCACCTTGTTCCGGAAATCGTTGTTGAACACGGTGAAGCTGGCACTGCTGCCGTCGGCGTCGTAGCGGATACCGATTTCCTCGGTCGTGCTTTCTTCCGGATCAAGGTCCGGGTTCCCGCACAGGGTGCCCTGCTTCTGGCTGCCGCCGCCGCTGGTCATGCAGTAGCCGGCCGTCGACTGGCGCAGGGTCGGCGCCTTGAAGCCCTTGGCCACGCCACCGCGCAGCGTGACTGCCGGCGTCAGCGCATAGACCGCATACAGGCGCGGCGTCACGTGCGAGCCGTAGCGTTCGTCATGGTCGAGCCGCGCGCCGGCAGTCAGCGTCAGGGCGTCGGTGGCATGGAAGGCATCTTCGGCGAACAGCGCCCAAGTATTGATGCTGACCGAGTCGGCATTGACCGGATAGCCCTTGATCGACGCTTCGCCGGCAATGTCCTCGACTTTCTGCGACCCGTACTGGGCGCCGAGCTTCAGCATGTTGCGGCTGAACGGCAGCGTCAGCAGGGCATCCAGCGTGGTATTGGTGGTTTTTGGTTCCGATGCGCTCTTGCTGCCGCCGGTCCAGGTTTCCTGCTTGCCGATTTCCTGGTACAGCGCCAGCGTCGAATTCGCCCAGCCCCAGCGGCCGTTGTGGGTAATGGCCCAGTTGTCGCGCGTATGCCGGGTTTTCAGGTCGGCGGCGTTGTCAGCCAGCGTCCGGCCGGCCGTGCGTTCGTAGGTCAGCGCATTGTGGCCGGCCTCGAAGGTCAGGTCCTGGTCGGCGCTCGGCGTGACCGTCAGTTTGGCGGTCAGGCTGCCGTCGCGGGTGCCCTTGGCGCCGCCGGTGCTGTTGCCCGGATAGAACACATGGTCTTCCGCCCGGTCGCTGTAATTGCCGTACACCTGGAAGCCGACCAGGCCGTCGCTGACCGGTCCGCCAAGCCAGAAGTCGCCCTGGCCGGTATCGCCGTAGCGCGAGTGCTCCTGGAAGATGCCGCCCAGATTGACCGAACCGTGCCACTGCGCCGGCACCTTGCGGGTGATGATGTTGATCACGCCGCCCATCGCATCCGAACCGTACAGCGACGACATCGGCCCGCGCACCACTTCGATGCGCTCGATGGCTTCCAGCGGCGGGATCATGCTCGGCTGTACGCCGCCGGTACCGCGGTTCATGGTCTCGCGGGTGTTCTGCCGCTTGCCGTCGACCATGATCAGCGTGTATTCGCCGGACATGCCGCGGATCGAGATGTCCTGCTCGCCGCTTTCGCCGACGATGCTGACCCCTTCCAGATGGCGGACGGCGTCCTTCAGGTCGGTGAACGGCTGGCTTTCCAGATCCTGGCGCGTGAGCACCGAGATGCTGGCCGGTGCTTCCTTGATTTTCTGTTCGTAGCCGGCGGCCGTGACCACCACGTCGGGCAGGGCCACGGCGGCGTCACTGGCCGGTTGCGCGGCCAGCGCGCCGGAGGCGTACAGGCTGCCGAGGGTGCCGGCGATGATCGCCAGGCGCATGGCCGGTCGGCGTGCCGGCAGCGGGATGATTTGTCTGGTATGAGCCATGGGAACTCCGTTATCTACGTCAACACTGGCTGCGGGGCCGTGTCCTGGCGGATGCAATGGAGACCCTGATCGTGAAGCGCAGGCATTATTGCATGGCAGCAGACGATTGAGAATCATTTGCATCTCGTTTTGTCGGCGCCTAGTATTCCATACCGTTTTTCAGACTGCCTTTGCGCAAACAAGTAAGACCTTTGCGCAAGACAATCCCGCTTCATCGCCGCCTGCCGGCCATGGACAATCCGGGCCCGGCCTTCCCGCCGTGCCCTGCCCACCGGAATTACTGCATGACATCTCCCGAGACGACGCCGCGACTGGTCAGCGGCTCGCAAATCATTCGCCTGTCCGGACTGGTCGGCTCCGGCTACCGCTTCAACCAGCCGGGGCTGGCTGCCGACGTACCGGTGCTGGCCGGCGACTTTCGCGTTGCCCGGCTGCGGCCGGGTCTGGTCGCACACTGCACCCAGGTCGAGAACCTGCACAGCATGACCAGCCAGGTGCTGCTGGAGCCGGGGCTGAAATTCTCCCTGCTGCTGGATGGCCAGGCCGATGTCGCCTTCGGCCATCGCCGCTTCCAGTTCGGCCCGCACCGCGACGGTCGCGGCCGGCTGCGGCACGAATGCACGCTGCTGTCGCTGGCCGAACCCGATCTGTTCGTGCGCCGCGCCCGGCGCGGCGGCAGCGAACGCAAGGTCAGCCTGACCCTGTCGCCACAATGGCTGGCCCAGGCCGGGGTCGACAGCGACGACGTCATCCGCACCTTCTGCCGCGAACACCTGTCGGTCCGCAGCTGGGTGCCGTCAGCCTCGCTGGTTGCACTGGCCACGCAGATGCTGTGCCCCCCGCCCGGCAGCACGCTGATGCAGAACCTGTATCTGGAAAGCCGCGCCATTGATCTGGTCGCCGAAGCACTGGCCGTGCTCGGGCAGCCGCTGCCGGCCGCCCCCGGGCGGCTGCGGCCGCGCGAGTACGCCCGGCTGCTCGATCTGGCCGACTATCTCGACCAGCATCTGGACGATGCGCTGTCACTGGACGCCATCGCCCGCGAGGCCGGGCTGAACGTGACCAGCCTGCAGCGACAATTCCGCGCCGCCTTCGGCTGCACCGTGTTCGGCTATCTGCGCCAGCGCAAGCTGCTTGCCGCCCGCACCGCGCTGGAGAAACACGGCGTCAGCGTCGGCGAGGCCGCCCATCTGGCCGGCTACAGCAGTGCCGCCAACTTCGCCACCGCGTACAAGCGCGCGTTCGGCATGCCCCCGAAACTGTCCCGGACCCGGATCTGATGCCCCGCCTCCCGCTGCTGCTGACCGCCTGCCTGTTTGCCATCCTGCCCGCTGCCGCCGTCAACGCCGGTGACGTCACGCTGCCGGGCACGACCCGCTTCGATCTCGCCGCCAGACCGGACGGCGGCGCGTACCGCATCTTCGTGGTCCGCCCGGACCGCCCGGCGCCGGCGGCCGGCTACCCGGTGCTGTACCTGCTCGATGCCAATGCGGTCATCGGCACCGCCGCCGACGCCCTTCGCGCCCGGCAGGATCTCGAACCGGCGGTCATCGTCGGCATCGGCTACCCGACCGATCAGCCGTTCGACATTCCACGCCGCTTCCACGACTTCACCCCGCCGACCGCTGCCGCCAATCTGCCGGCGCAGATCGCACCAGGCCAGCGCACCGGCGGCCAGACCGCGCTGCTGGACTTTATCGAGCAGCAGCTGAAGCCGCGCATCGAGCGTGAGCTGCCTATCGATCGCCGCCGGCAGACGCTGTTCGGCCATTCGCTTGGCGGCCTGTTTGCGCTGCATGTGCTGTTTACCCGGCCACAGGCTTTCCAGTCCTATGTGGCGGCCAGCCCGTCGATCTGGTGGAACCGCGAATCGATCCTGGCCGAGGAAGCGGCCCGGCCAGTCATCAGCGACGGGCCGGTCAGGCTGCTGCTGACGGTCGGGGCCAGGGAGACCCGCAATCGCATGCGTGACAATACCGCCGCCATGGCCGCCCGGCTGGGCGCCAGCCGCGATATCGAGGTCAGCTTTGCCCTGCTCGATCAGGCCGGTCACGGGGCGTCGCTGCCGCTGTCCCTGCTGCGAGGGCTCGATACGGTACTGTCGCCGCTGCCGCGCGGGCTGCTGGAAGCGCCGGCATCCGGTCAGTGACCCGACCCCGTTTTATGCACTAGCGACACAAAGCGTTGACATTGGCATTGAATTGGCGCGCAAAGACAATCCATTGTCGTCCGATGACAATAAAGCGCTTTCTTCCTCACAGTAGACTCGGCCTCACAGTACCGGCCCGCCCCGCCACGGCGCCCGCCAGGCGAGAGGCCGGTCACTGCCCTGGAGATTCTGCATGAAACGCCTGTGCCGCTCGCTATTCGCACAAGTCCTGGTCGCCCTGGTCGCCGGCATCCTGATTGGCGTGTTCTATCCGGATTTCGCCATCAGCCTGCATCCGCTCGGCGAAGGTTTCATCAAGCTGATCCGCATGCTGGTCGGGCTGGTGGTGTTCGCCGTGGTCGTTTCCGGCATCGCCAATGCCGGCGAGCTGAAAAAGGTCGGCAAGGTCGGGCTGACCGCCATCGTCTACTTCGAGCTGGTCACCACGCTGGCGCTGGCGCTGGGGATTGCCCTCGCCTATCTGCTGCAGCCCGGTCACGGCATGAATGTCGACGTCAGCGCGCTGAATGCCGGCGTCGCCGGACAGTATCTGCAATCCGCCCATCAGGTCACCGACAGCGGTTCGGCAGCCTTCCTGATGAAGATCATCCCCGACAGCGTCTTTTCCGCCTTTGCCCGCAACGATGTGCTGCAGATCCTGCTGATCGCGATCCTGTTCGGCTGTTCGCTGTCGCTGATGGGGGAAAAGGGCCGCAATCTGACTGCGCTGGTCGACTCCTTCTCGACCCTGCTGTTCGGAGTCATGGGCTTCATCATCAAGCTGGCGCCGCTCGGCGTGCTCGGTTCGGTGGCCTTTACCGTCGGCGAATACGGCTATGCGTCGCTGCTGCAGCTCGGCTATCTGGTCGGCACCTTCTATCTTGCCGTGACCCTGTTCATCCTGGTGGTGCTCGGCACCATCCTGCGCATCGCCGGCTTCAGCATCGTGCAGCTGATCCGCTATCTGCGTGAGGAAATCCTGGTGGTGCTCGGCACGGCGTCGTCGGACTGCGTACTGCCGCAAGTGATGTGCAAGCTGGAGCGACTGGGCATCAGCAAGCCGGTAGTCGGGCTGGTGATTCCGACCGGCTACTCGTTCAATCTGGATGCGTTCTCGATCTATCTGACCCTGGCCGCCGTGTTTATCGCCCAGGCGACCAATACCCCGCTGTCGCTGACCGATCTGCTCGGCATTCTGCTGATTGCGCTGGTGACATCCAAGGGCGCCCACGGCATTCCCGGCTCGGCCATCGTCATTCTGTCGGCCACGCTGGCGTCGCATCCGTCGATTCCGGCGGTCGGTCTGGTGCTGGTGCTGTCGGTCGACTGGTTTATCGGCATCGGCCGCGCCGCCGGCAACCTGATCGGCAACTGCGTCGCCACCGTGGTCGTCGCGGTCTGGAGCAAGGCCATCGATCATCAGCGCGCCCATGAGGTATTGAGTCGCCCGGCCGCGCCGGTCGACCAGCAACACTGCTAGAGCCCGGGCCCGCCCGCTCTCCGGCCAGCCACAAGATACCGTCCCATGGAGAGCCCCACCATGCTGCAGTCCCTGCGTAGCAAACTGATCGCCACCATCAGCCTGTCGATTGCCATTCCGGCCATTATCCTGACGCTTGCCGCCTACCAGCGCATGCGTGCGGAACTGCTCGAAAGCGTGTCACTGCAATCCGATATTGCCAGTGGCTCGTATGCGAAGAATGTCGACGACTGGCTGGCCGAAAAGCTGAGCCTGATCGACGCGACCGCGCCGGGCGTGGCGACCGGTGACCCGACCCCGATCCTCGAGGTGACCGGGCGGGCGCGGGACGTCAACTTCGCCTTCCTGGGGCTGGCGGACAAGCGCTATCTGGCATCGCGGCCGCAGAACCTGCCTGCCGATTACAACCCGACCGGACGCCCGTGGTACAAGCAGGCGACTGACGCCGCCACCCGCCCGATCGTTACCCCGCCGTATCCGGACGCCGGCACCGGCAAGCCGATGGTGTCATTCGCGCGCCGGGTGCTGCACGGCGATGCGCAGATCGGCGTGGTCGGGCTGGCGGTATACATGGATGGACTGGTCAAGAGCCTGCTGGGTGCCAAGCTTGCCTATGACGGCTATGCGATGGTGGTCGACCATGACGGCAAGGTACTGATCCACGCCAGCGAGGCCCTGCTCGGCAAACCCCTGCAGGAACTGGCGCCCGAACTCGACGCCGCGCGCCTGGCCGAGGCGGCCAGGTCGCAGGCCATGCTGCAGACCACGGTCGGCGGGGACCAGGAATTCATCTCGGTGCGCCGCATCGACAGCAGCGGCTGGTATCTGGTCGTGGCCATGGACAAGGACCTGGCCCTGGCGCCGCTGGACAAGCTGCTGATGTTCTCGCTGGCACTGATCGCGGTCCTGCTGCTGGTGCTGCTGCCGCTGGGCACGCTGATGGTCAGTCGCATGCTGGCCGGGCTGATCCGCATCCGCGACGCCATGACCGCCATTGCCTCCGGCGGCGCGGACCTGTCCCGTCGCATCGACGTGGCCGGCCGCGACGAGATCGCCCAGACCGCACAGGCCTTCAACCAGTTCCAGGGTACCCTGCGCGAGCTGTTCGTGTCGGTGCAGCAGGAAGCCGCCAGTCTGACCGATGGCGTCGGCGCCCTGTCCGGCCTGTCGACCCGCATGGCGGCCGAGTCGAGCGAGCTGGCCAACCACAGCGGCAGCAATGCCGCGACCATCGAACAGCTGACGGTCAGCATTTCCCACATTGCCGACTATGCCGGCGATACCAGCGGCAAGGTCGAGGCGACAGGCAAGCTGTCGCTCGAAGGCGCGCAGAGCATCAAGAAGCTGTCGGCGGAAATGAGCCAGTCCGCGTCCATCGTCCGTGACCTGTCGTCGCTGTTCGGCGAGGTCAGGCAGCATGCCGACAATATCGGCGGCATCATTCAGGTGATCAAGGAAATCGCCGACCAGACCAATCTGCTGGCGCTGAACGCAGCGATCGAGGCCGCCCGTGCCGGTGAACAGGGGCGCGGCTTTGCCGTGGTGGCCGACGAAGTCAGAAAGCTGGCGGAGCGGACTGGCCAGGCCACAACCGAGATCTCGCAGATGATCGACGGCATGCGCAGCGCGACCGGCAGCGCCAGCGACAATATGGAGCGGACGCTGAACTCGGTGGAGTCCGGACTGGCGCTGACCACCACCACCGCCAGCGACATGGACCGCATCCAGGCGGAAATGGACGAGGTGGTGCGCAATATGCACGAGATCGCCCATTCAACCAGCGAGCAGTTCCAGGCCGCCACGCTGATGTCGCAGAACACCGAACGCGTCACGCAGCAGGTCCGTTCCAGCGATGAAGCGCTGCAGTCGGTCTCGGTCCATCTGCTCGAACTGACCCGGCTGGCGGACAATATCCGCGCGCTGTTCAAGCAGTTCCGGCTGTAGGCAAACGAGAATCGTGCTGCGGGCGCAGCACGATTCTTTATTCCATAACGATATTAATAGCGCAAAATCGCTTCCATGCAGTACTAAACAACCCTCCCTACCATGGCCGCTTTCCCGTCAGCACAGGAGCCGGCCATGCCCCGTTTTGTTGCCCGCCTTTTCGTCCTCTTCGCCGCTGCGCTGATGCTGTCCGTCAGCGCTCAAGCCGACGACTCCGTCATCCGCATCGGCTACCAGAAATTCAACACCCTCAATATTCTCAAGGGCACCGGCAATCTCGAACGCGCGCTGAAGCCGCTCGGCATCCAGGTCAAATGGCATGAGTTCGCCGCCGGCCCGCAACTGCTGGAAGCGCTGAATGCCCGGGCGGTCGATTTCGGCCACGCAGCCGACGCGCCAACCGTGTTCGCCCAGGTCGCCGGCATCGATCTGGTGTACCTCGCGGCAGAGCACCCGTACCCGAAGGGCATCGCCCTGCTGGTACCGGCCGACTCGCCAATCCGCTCGGTCAGGGAGCTGAAGGGACAGAAAATCGCCATCGGCCGCGGCTGGAATGTGCAGTATCTGCTGGTACGCGCCCTGGAGCAGGCCGGCCTGCGCTACGAAGACATCCAGCCGGTGTATGCGACCAATGCCGCCGATGCGCGGGCCGCGTTCGAGTCCGGACAGGTCCAGGCCATCGGCCTGTGGGACCCGTATCTGGCCGGCCAGCAACTGTCCAGCAAGGTGCGCGTGCTGCGTGACGGCAGCGGCCTGTCCAGCAACCGGACGTTCTATGTCGCCTCGCGCAGCTATGCCGGCAGCCACAAGGAGGTGTTGCGCCGGGTGTTTGCCGAGCTGAAAAAATCGGAGCAGTGGGCGCAGCAGTATCCGCAGGCGGTCGCCGATCTGCTCGCGCCCCAGCTGGGGGTCGACGCCAGGGTGCTGAAGCTGGCCACCGAACGCCGCGACTACCAGGTGCAGCCGGTCGATGCCCGCATCGTGCAGGAACAGCAGCAACTGGCCGACACCTTCAACCAGCTTGGCCTGACCCCGCGCAAGATCCGCGTCCAGGACGCGGTGTTCACCGAGTCGCTGCTGTGACGGGCATCCCGCCCGGGTCCTTCCGGTTTCCGTGGTTCACTCCGGGGTCGGGTCGAGCACGGCAGCCCCGTACATCCTGCACCGCGATGCCGGAATGTGGCTGGCACTGAAGCCGGCCAGCACGCTGGCCGCCGGTGACGCGCTACAGCCGGGTCACGCGCCCGGTTCGAAGCCGATCGACGCCGAGTTGATGCAGTAGCGCTCGCCGGTCGGCTCGGGGCCGTCAGGGAACACGTGGCCGAGATGCGCATCGCAGCGGGCGCAGCGAACCTCGATGCGCACCATGCCGTGGCTGGTATCGCGCAACCGCACGATGCTGCCGGGCACGGCCTCGGCCCAGAAGCTCGGCCAGCCGCAGCCGGCATCGAACTTGGTCGACGAGTCGAACAGCGTCGCCCCGCAGCAGATGCAGCTGTAGCGGCCGTCCTTGTTGTGGAAATAGTGCTCGCCGGTGAACGGCCGCTCGGTCCCGCCCTCGCGGGCGACCCGGTACTGTTCCGGTGTCAGCTGTTCCCGCCATTCGGCAGCGGACTTGACGATCCTGTCGCTCATGCGTGTCTCCCGCGGCGTCACCGGCCCGGCGTGCCGCTCAGATGTGGTAGCTGGACTTCTTCAGCAACTGCGAAGTCAGGTGCATCAGGGTCTTGACCGGTGCCGGCATCGGCGCTGCCCCCAGGTTGTGCGCGGTTTCGGCGTGGCGGGCCTCATCGTCACGCATCTGCGCAACCACGGCGCGGCTCTTCGCATCGTCGGCCGGCAGCGTCTGCAGATGCTCGTCCAGGTGTGCGGCGACCTGGATTTCGGTTTCTTCCAGGAAGGCCAGATTCCAGCGATCACCCAGCGCGCCGGCGGCAACGCCCATCGCCAGCGACCCGACATACCAGACCGGATTGAGCACGCTCTTGCGGCCGCCGAGGTCGGCAATGCGCCGCTCGGTCCAGGCCAGGTGCTCGGTTTCTTCCCAGGCCGCCTGCTTCAGCGAATCGCGGGTGGCCGGATCGCGCGCGGTCAGCGCCTGCCCCTGGTACAGCGCCTGGGCGCACACCTCGCCGCAATGGTTGACCCGCATCAGCCCGAGGGCGTGACGACGCTCGGCGTCGGACAACCCGGCCTCGGCCACGTCCTGGTCCGGGTGCGGTCTCAGGCTGGAAGCCGACGCGAACACGGTGCGCAGGCCCTTGTCGAATTCAACGATCAGCGTGTCAAGCATGGTTCCCGTCCCTGTGAAAGTCAGTCGCAGATTATAGCGGCATGGCGGGTGCGATCGTTATAATCGGCAAGTTTCACTGTGCGGTGACCTGTCCCGCCTGATTCCCCTTACCCCAATGAAGGAGCTTTCATGAATCTCGACCGCATCCCGGCCGGCAAGGACGTGCCGAACGATTTCAACGTCGTTATCGAAATCTCGGCCAATGCCGCGCCGATCAAGTTCGAATTCGACAAGGAATCGAACGCCCTGTTCGTCGACCGTTTCATGGGCACGTCGATGATGTACCCGGCCAACTACGGCTTTGTGCCGCAAACGCTGTCCGAAGATGGCGATCCGGTCGATGTGCTGGTAGTCACCCCGTTCGTGCTGCAACCGGGCGTGGTCGTGCGCTGCCGCGCACTGGGCGTGCTGAAGATGGAAGACGAATCGGGCGTCGATGCCAAGGTCGTTGCCGTGCCGGTCGAAAAGCTGTGCCCGATGTACAAGGACATCCAGAAACTGGAAGACCTGCCGCAACTGCTGCGTGACCAGATGGTGCACTTCTTCGAGCACTACAAGGATCTGGAAAAGGGCAAGTGGGTCAAGATTACCGGCTGGGCCGATATCGCAGCCGCCAAGCAGGAACTGCTTGATGGCGTGAAGCGCTACACCGCCTGAGTTTCCGACCGGCGTCGCCATGGCGCCGCGTCACGGGCCGCCCCGCTCCGGTGGCGGCCCGGCATGCCTGCCTCCCGCGTTCCGTCCGTCAGCCGCAATGGCTTCGATACCGGCTGAACGCCTATACCAGATTATTGCCGTGCCAGCGTCTCCATGGCGGCAATCCGATCCTGCCATACCTCCAGTTCACTAGATCATCTCGCCCCACGGAGGTCTCCCTCCATGTCCACCGAGCCTGTCTCCGTCGCCCCGCCGACCCTGCCCACCATCCACGACGCCCTTCCCGGCCCCGGTGACGGCAGCGGGCCCACCCTCTC
>NZ_JHVK01000035.1 GCF_000620105.1 Microvirgula aerodenitrificans DSM 15089
CGGCATGGATCGCGCTGGCACCATTCGCGGCGTGCGCATTCTCAAGCACAGCGAACCGATCCTGCTGGTCGGCATTCCGGAACAAAAACTGGTCGACTTCGTCCGCCAGTATCTCGGCCACCCGGCCGGCACCCGCTTCGAGCTCGGCAAGGCCGACGGCGACTATGTGCCGATGGACGCCATTTCCGGCGCGACCGTCACCCTGATCGCCCAGAACCAGCTGATTTCCCGCACCAGCTATGAAATCGCCAAGCAGGTCGGCATCATCAAGCCGCAGCCGAAGCCGCAGGCAGTATTCACTACCGACACCACCACCCGCAGCTGGGAACAGCTGGTCGACGAAGGCAGTGTCGGCCACCTGAAGGTATCGCCGGGCGATGTCGGCGAGGCCGACAGCGGCCAGCCGTACCTCGACCTGTACTTCGGCTATCTGAATACCCCGGCCATCGGCAAGAGCCTGCTCGGCACCCCGGCCTGGGAGGCACTGATGGCGACGCTGAAGCCGGGCGAGCACGCACTGTTCGTGGTATCGAACGGCTCCGGCTCGTTCAAGGGGTCCGGCTTTGTGCGCGGCGGCATCTACGACCGCATCCAGGTCAAGCAGGACCGCGACTCGTACACCTTCCGCGACAGCGACTACATGAACCTGTACAGCCTGAAGGCTGCCGGCGCGCCGTCGTTCCGCGAGTCCGGCATCTTCATCCTGCGCGATCACAGCTTCTCGGCCGCCTGGCCGTGGGCGTTCAATTTTCTCGGCAACCGCCGCGACGCCAACAACGAAAAGACCTTCGTCAATTTCGAGTCCGAATACTGGCTGCCGGCCCACTATCTGCAGGGCGGCCGCCCGGCAGTGGAACGCCCCGACGCGCCATGGCTGAAGGCCTGGAAGGGCAAGCCGGTCGAGATCGCCGTGTTTGCCGCGCTGCTGCTGTTCACACTCGGCTTCTATGCGCTGCGCGACCGCTGGGAGCGCCGCAGCCGCCGCAGCGACAAGCGCTGGATCTCGTGGCCGAAAACCACTATGTGGGTAATCAGCATCGGCTTTATCGGCTTCTGGCAGATGGCGCAGCCGTCGGTCACTCAGTTGCTGACGCTGATCCACGCACCGTTCGACGGCTGGCGCTGGGGGCTGTTCCTGTCCGACCCGCTGATTTTCCTGTTCTGGATCTTTATCGCCATCTCGCTGCTGCTGTGGGGCCGCGGGCTGTTCTGCGGCTGGCTGTGTCCGTTCGGCTCGCTGTCGGAACTGCTGTACAAGGTCGGCGGCCGCCTCGGTCTGGCGCGCTGGCAGTTCAAGCTGCCCAAACCGCTGCATGACAAGCTGAAGTGGCTGAAGTACGCGGTGTTCATCGGCCTGGTGGCCGCCTCGTTCCACTCGATGGTGCTGGCCGAGCAACTGGCCGAGATCGAACCGTTCAAGACCACGTTCCTGGTCGGCATCTGGAACCGCAGCTGGCCGTTCGTGCTGTTCGTGACCACAATCTTCGGGCTGTCGCTGTTTACCGAACGTCCGTACTGCAAGTACCTGTGCCCGCTGGGTGCCGGGCTGGGCCTGCCGTCTCGACTGCGGCTGAACGGGCTGAAGCGCAAGGCCGAGTGCGGCCCGTGCAAGGCCTGTGCGGTCGGCTGCGGCTCGCAGGCCATTGCCGCCGACGGCCGTATCGACCCGATGGAATGCCTGCTCTGCCTCGACTGCATGGTGATGTATTACGATGATCACGCCTGCCCGCCGCTGGCCAGGGAACGCAAGCGCCGCGAACGGGACGGCCTGCCGGCGACACCGATCGGCAAGGACGGCTATTTCATCCCGATCAAGGAAGTCCATTGACCCGCCCTCCCCCCGGCCTGCGTGCCGCCCGTCTGGCCTGCCTCGCCGTCCTCGTCGCGCCCCTTGCCGCGCAGGCGGCGGTCTGGCAGGTCGGTCCCGACGGCACGCTGGCCGATGCCATTGCCCGCGCCGCGCCCGGCGACACGCTGCGCATCGCCCCCGGCCACTATCCGGCCAATCTGGTTATCGACAAGCCGCTGACGCTGGTCGGCGCCGACCCGGCCCACCGGCCCACGCTGGATGGCGGCAATCGCGGCAATGTCATTACCGTCAAGTCGGTGGATGTCACGCTGGACAGCCTGATCATCCGCGACAGCGGCGATGATCTCGGCGCGCAGAATGCCGGCGTCTATCTCGGGCCCGGCGCCCATCGCGCCGTGGTCCGCCGCTGCGACTTTGCCTATACCCTGTTCGGGCTGTGGATCGAGAAAGCCAACGGGGTGCGGATCGAGAACAACCTGATCACCGGCAAGCGCGACTACATGAGCCCGCAGCGCGGCAATGCCATCCAGCTGTACAACACCCAGGGCGCACAGATCATCGGCAACCGGATCAGCTTCGCCCGCGACGGCATCTATGTCGACGTGTCGCACTATGCCGTGTTCCGCGGCAACCGCATCCACCATGTGCGCTACGGCACCCACTACATGAACTCGTACCACAACGTGTGGGAAAACAACGATGTATACCGCAACCGGGGCGGACTGGCGCTGATGGAGGTGCGCGACCAGATCGTCCGCAACAACCGCGCCTGGGCCAATTCCGATCACGGCATCATGCTGCGCACCATCCAGGACTCGGTCATCGAGAACAATGTGGTCGCCGACAATGTGCGCGGTTTCTTCATCTACGACGCCGAGTACAACACGCTGCGCAACAATCTGGTCATCGGCAACCGCGTCGGCGTTCATCTGTGGGCCGGTTCGT
This sequence comes from Microvirgula aerodenitrificans DSM 15089, assembly GCF_000620105.1. NCBI lineage: Bacteria > Pseudomonadati > Pseudomonadota > Betaproteobacteria > Neisseriales > Aquaspirillaceae > Microvirgula > Microvirgula aerodenitrificans. Next base: position 2,756 of record NZ_JHVK01000035.1, read on the forward strand.
ACCGCAACACGGTCGAGGGCAACGACTTTATCCGCAACCGCGAGCAGGTACGCTATGTGGCCAGTCGCGATCAGGAATGGGGCAAGCAGACCGGCAACTACTGGAGCAACTACCTGGGCTGGGACCACGACGAGGACGGCCGCGGCGACATTCCGTACGAGGCCAACGACGTGGTCGACCGGCTGACCTGGCGCTATCCGGTCGCCAAACTGCTGATGCACAGCCCGGCCGTGCAGACCCTGCGCATGATCGCGCGCCAGTTCCCGGTGCTGCGGGTGCCGTCTGTGGTCGAGGCGCACCCTGCCATGCAGCCCCACCATGCCAACTGGAGAGAATGGATTCATGCCGAACGCCATTGAGGTTCGCGACGTCAGCCGTCGCTTCGGCGATTTTGTCGCTGTCGACCGGGTCGGCTTTGCCGTCGATGCCGGCGAGATTTTCGGGCTGATCGGTCATAACGGCGCCGGCAAGAGCACGCTGTTCAAGATGATGCTCGGCCTGCTGCCGGTCAGCAGTGGCGAAATCGCACTGTGCGGCGAGGCAGTGACCGGCCCGCATTTCCGCGCGGTGCGCCGCCAGATCGGCTATCTGCCGGAAAACGTGGTGCTGTACGACAACCTGACCGGACTGGAGACGCTGGCCTTTTTCGCCCGGCTCAAGGGCGTCAGCGATGCGCCGTACGCCGAACTGCTGGATACGGTCGGCCTGCCGGCCGTCGGCAAGCGCCGGGTCCGCGACTACTCGAAGGGCATGCGCCAGCGGCTCGGTTTCGCCCAGGCGCTGCTCGGTGCGCCGAAGCTGCTGCTGCTGGACGAGCCGACGACCGGCCTCGACCCGGAAGGCATTCACGAGTTCTACGCCATTCTGGAACGGGTGCGCGCCGGCGGTGCGACGGTGATCCTGACTTCGCACATCCTGGCCGAGATCGAACAGCGGGTCGACCGGCTGGCACTGATGAGCGCCGGCCGGCTGGCCGCGCTCGGCACCGTGGCCGAACTGTCGGCCGCCATTGCCCTGCCGGTCACGGTCGAGCTGACGCTGGCCGTCGCCGAGCGGCCGGCCGCACTGGCCGCGCTGACCGAGGCCGGCTTCGAGCCCGCCAGCCAGCCGCACGGCCTGTCGCTGGCCATCGACCGCGCCGACAAGCCGCGCCTGCTGGCGGTACTGGCCCGGCTCGGCGAGGCACTGGCCGACGTGCGCTTTATCGAACCGACACTGGAAGCGGTCTTTCTGGGCCATCGTCGCGATGTCCATGCCGCTGCCCGGGAGACCCGCTGATGGACTTCGCTCTTGCTCCGCTGCTGACCATCGCCGGCAAGGAATGCCGCGACCGCATTCGCAATCGCTGGGTACTGGTGGTCGCCATCCTGTTTGCGCTGTTCGCGCTGGTCATCGCCTGGTTCGGTCCGGCGCAACAGGGCACGGTCGGCTTTCGCGGCATCGAGCCGACCATCGCCAGCCTGACCAGCCTGGTCATCTACCTGCTGCCGCTGATCGCGCTGATTCTCGGCTTCGATGTGGTGGTCGGTGAGCGCGAACGCGGCTCGCTCGATCTGCTGCTGTCGATGCCGATCACCCGCACCGAACTGATCCTCGGCAAATACCTCGGCCTGGCCACCGCGCTGACGGCCGCCACCGTGGCCGGTTTCGGCGTGGCCGGCATCGCGCTGGCGCCGTTCTTCGACCTGTACGCGCTGTGGCACTACGCCGGCTTTGTCGCCAGTTCGCTGCTGCTCGGCCTGTCGTTCCTGAGTCTGGCGGTACTGGTGTCGGTCTGCTCGCGTGACCGCGCCAGCGCCAGCGGCGTGGCCATCGCGCTGTGGTTCCTGTTCGTGCTGGTATTCGATCTGGTCCTGCTCGGGGTCATGGTGCTGGCCAGCGGCGAAGGCGGCACCGGCGCGTTCGTCATCGCGCTGTTCCTGAATCCGACCGATGTGTTCCGCATTCTCAACGTGTTTTCCTCATCCGAACTGAAGGCGTTCTACGGCCTGGCGACGGTGCTGCCGGACACGCTGACCCACCCGGCCCTGCTCGGCGGTGTCATGCTGGCCTGGATTGCCGTTCCGCTGGCACTGGCTGTCTGGAGATTCAAACGACCATGAAAAAATTCCTTCTTCCGCTGCTGCTGACCGGACTGCTGGCCGCCTGCGGCCAGGCGTCCACCAGCGACAAGCCGGCCGATGCCGAGTTGAACCCGCCGCAGGGCGCCGCCTGCGCACTCGACGGCATGGTGCTGGCCGACTACCCGGGCCCGAAAGGCCAGATCCGCTTCAGTGACGGCCAGATCGACTATTTCTGCGACACCATCGAGCTGATGTCGCTGCTGATCGAGCCGGAACAGGTCAAGCCGATCAAGGGCGCCTTCGTGCAGGACATGGCACATGCCAACTGGCAGAAGCCGGTCGGCTACTGGGTCGACGCGCGCAAGGCATTCTATGTGGCAGGCAGCAAGCGCACCGGCAGCATGGGACCGACCTTCGGCACCTTTGCGCTGCGCGCCGACGCCGAACGCTTCGCCGGCCAGTATGGCGGCAAGGTTTACGCCTTCAACGAAGTCACGCCGGAGATGATCAAGCTCGACGGCGGCGTACTCAAAGACCAGGGGATGTGACGCCATGTCCAACCCGGATTTCTTTCGCGACCTGCAGCCGGAAGTGGCGGCAGAGGTCGAAGCGCTGGCGCGGCTGCAGTATGAGCTGCGCGAAGCCGGCAAGGCGGCACTGGCCGCGGCTGACGCGGCATCGGCCGATGCGCTGATTCACGACATCGCGGCAGGCCGGCGGGCGGAGGACGAGGACACCGTCGCCATCCGTGCCTCGGTGCTGCAGGCCGAAAGCGAGCGGGTGCGGGCCGTGCTGGCCGCCCGCCTGCGCGGCACGATGCTGGAAGACGACAGCCCGCATGCCTGCCTGGTCGAACTGGTCGAACAGCGCCATGCCGACCGCTATCCGGGCGGCGCACTGCGCCGGCTGGATGCCGTCGAGCTGCTCGATGTGGATGGCGTCGGGATGTGGCTGCGCATGGCGTCACCGGCATGCTGGGAAGCCGCCTGGCTGGCGCCTGACAATCGCGACTGGCGGCTGTCGCGGCTGTCCGCCACCTCGCCGGTGCTGTACCGGGCCCCGGACCGCCTGCCACGCCCGATCGACCTGCCACTGACCGACGTCCCGGTGCTGCTGGCCTGGCTGCTGGACACGCTGGCCACGGGGCCGGATGCCTTCGACAGCCTGCACGACAGCTGAGCGGGCATGAAAAACGGGGCCTCACGGCCCCGTCTGCTTGTCCGGAAATCCCGCCCATGTCGCAAAGGGGCAGGATTCAATCGCGTCAGGCGCTCTTGCCCGCCATGAAGTCGACAGCAGCCTTGACGTCGTCGTCGGACAGCGACGGATTGCCGCCCTTGGCCGGCATTGCGCCCTTGTTGCCGTTGAAGCCTTCCAGCGCGTGCTTGTACAGCGTGTCCTTGCCTTGCGCCAGGCGCGGGCCCCAGTCGGCCTTGTCGCCAAGCTTCGGCGCGCCGGCAGCACCGGTCTGGTGGCACATGGCGCAGGTTTTCTTGAACACCGCTTCGCCGGCGGCGACTTCGGTGCTGGCGGCCGGTGCGGCCGGTGCGGCTGCCGGTGCCTCGGCAACAGGTGCGGGAGCAGCCGGCGCCTCAGCGGCGGCGGGGGCTTTTTCCTGCTGGCCACCACAGGCGCTCAGCGCGGCGAGCAGGGACAACAGGGCGAGGGAACGAATCGGAGACATCGGCAATCCTGACAAAAGAATAAAAAACGGCATCCCGCACGCAATATGCAGCGATCTCACGCAGATTAAGTATTTATTCAGGATTTTCACTTGATGGCGGTCAATGATCCGGAATGACAGGCAGGTACAAAATGGCTGCGACATTTTGACGCAGTTGTCGCCCTTCTCCACTTGCCCACAGGACCCCCATCATGTCCGACCAAGAACTCCTGCCCCATGACCCGAGTCGCCGTTCCTTCCTGGGAAAATCCGCACTGGCCGGCCTCGCCGGCGCAGGACTGAGCGTAGGCCTCGCCGCCTGCAAGAAGCCGGAAGGCGACAATGCGGCCAAGCCGGCCGCCGCCGGTGCCGCATCGGCCGCATCGCATGGCAAGTACGACGTCCCGCCCGGCCAGCTCGATGACTACTACATCATCAGCTCCGGCGGTCACTCCGGCGAGTGCCGCATCTACGGTCTGCCGTCGGGACGGGAATTCAAGCGCATTCCGGTATTCAACATCGACTGCATGAGCGGCTGGGGCATCACCAACGAGTCCAAGGCCATTCTCGGCACCCGTCCCGACGGTCAGCTGAAGTTCAAGACCGGCGACACCCACCATATCCACGGGTCGTACAAGGATGGCACCTACGACGGCAAGTTCTTCTGGGTCAACGACAAGCTGAACGCCCGCGTGGCCCGTGTCCGCGGCGACACCTTCGAGTGCGACAAGATTACTGACGTGCCGAACGTGCAGGGCCATCACGGCATTTTCCCGGACAAGCGCGACCCGGTCGATCCGGCCATCAACTACACCACCCGCGTGTTCGCCGGTGCCGAATTCCATATCCCGCTGCCGAACAACGGTGCGGATGTGGATGCGCCGGAAAAGTACGGCTGCCTGTTCTCCTGCCTCGATGCCGAGACCATGGAAGTGCGCTGGCAGGTTCACGTCGACGGCAACATGGACCTGGTCGCGACCAGCTATGACGGCAAGCTGGCGGCATCGAACCAGTACAACACCGAAAACGGCATCCACTATGAAGACATGATGTCGGCCGAGCGCGATGCCTGCGTGTTCTTCAACATTGCCCGCATCGAAGAAGCGGTCAAGGCCGGCAAGTTCACCACCATCGGGACCTCCAAGGTGCCGGTGGTCGATGGCCGCGCCGCCAAGAACGCCGACCCGAAAACCGCGCTGACCTGCTACGTGCCGGTGCCGAAGAACCCGCACGGCGTCAACGCCAGCCCGGACGGCAAGTACTTCGCCTGCTCGGGCAAGCTGTCGCCGACCGCGTCGCTGATCGAACTGGCGCTGGTGCACAAGTGGTTCGACGGTGAACTCAAGACCCAGCGCGACTGCGTGGTCGCCGAGCCGGAAATCGGCCTCGGCCCGCTGCACACCGCCTTTGACGGCCGTGGCAACGCGTACACCACGCTGTTCCTCGACAGCCAGATCGTCAAATGGAACATCGACGCGGCCATCAAGCAGTTCAAGGGCGACAAGACCGCCCAGCCGGTGGTCGACCGCATCGACGTTCATTACCAGCCGGGTCACGGCTGGACCACGATGGGCGAAACCAAGGAAGCCGACGGCAAGTTCTTCAACTCCGGCAACAAGTTCTCCAAGGACCGTTTCCTGCCGGTGGGGCCGCTGCATGCAGAAACCGAGCAGCTGATCGACATCAGCGGCGACAAGATGGTGCTGGTGGCCGACCACCCGGCCTACTCGGAGCCGCATGACGCCATCGGCATCCGCCGCGACGTGATCAAGACCCGCCAGGTCTACAACATGGATGACTTCCCGAATGCGGTGAAGGACCCGAAGAGCCAGCGCATCGAACGCAACGGCAACAAGGTCACCATCTACCTGGCCAGCCAGGCACCGGCGTACTCGATGCGCGAATTCAAGGTCAAGCAGGGCGACGAAGTCACCATCTTCCTGACCAACCACGACAAGGTCGAGGATCTGACCCACGGTTTCGGCATTCCGATGTACGACATCAACTTCGTCGTCAATCCGCAGGAAACCAAGTCGGTCACCTTCAAGGCCGACAAGCCCGGCGTGTTCTGGTGCTATTGCACCCACTTCTGCCACGCGCTGCACCTGGAGATGCGCAGCCGCATGATCGTCGAACGGCGTTGAGGAGCTCCGTTCACGGCGGGCGTGTCAAGGCGCGCCCGTTTTCCGGCCACAGCACGGCCGCGGGGTGTCCGGTCAGAGGCTCCGCGTACCGGCTTCGATGGTGCCAGTGGCACGGCGAAGCATGGCCGGTTTGACAGGAGGCCCTGAGCAGGGGCCTCCTTTTTTCATCTGCTCATTTCATTCAGAAGGTATCCCGCATGCAGCGCCTCCTGTCCTGCCTGGCCATCGCCCTGACGTTATCGTGCATGCCGGCGCTGGCCGATTCCGCCACGGTCACCGCCCGTGACGGCTGGGCATGGCGCACCCGCGCCGGTCAGTACGGCAGCGCCGGTTTCATCACCCTGAACACGACGGCCACTGCGCAACTGGTCGCCGCCAGCAGCCCGCGCGTCGGCCGGATCGAAATCCATGAAAGCTTTGTCGACGCACAGGGTCGCTTCGGCATGCGCCGGCTGGGAGCCGTCGCCCTGCAGCCGGCCCGCCCGCTGCAGATGCGCCATGACGGCATCCACCTGATGCTGATCGGCCTGCGTACACCGCTGGCGGTCGGCGACCGCTTGCCGCTGTCGCTGACAATCAACAGCGGCGGCCGGACCGAAACCGTGTCGACCACGCTGGAAGTCCGGGCGCCGTAAAGCGCGGGCGCCGTGTGCGGACACCAGCAAACACGGCTCAAAAACAGGATTATTCCTAAATACATTCCAGAATTATGGTGCTGGCATGAGCAGGTCAAGTACGTAGCCTACGTCGTTTCTCCAACCGGCTACGGCATGACTGCGCATGACTTTACCGACCCATTTTCCGCCGCTGTTTCTCGCCCTGCTGACGCCGGGCACGGTCTTGTCCGCACAGGCTGACGGCATCGTCGCCGACCCGGGGGCCGCGAGCACGCAGCAGCCGGTGGTGCAGCGCACCGCCAGCGGCCTGCCGCAGGTCGACATCCAGACCCCCAACGCCGCTGGCGTTTCGCACAACCATTACCGCCAGTTCGACGTCGGCCCGCGCGGCGCCATCCTCAACAACGCCCGCCACGATGTGCAGACCGAGCTTGGTGGCCGGGTGCGCGGCAATCCGGCCCTGGCCAGCGGCAGTGCCCGGCTGATCATCAACGAGGTCAACAGCAGCCAGCCCAGCCTGCTGCGCGGCCTGCTGGAAGTGGCCGGTCCGCGCGCCGACGTCATCGTCGCCAACCCGTCCGGCATCACCTGCGCCGGCTGCGGTTTCATCAATGCCGACCGCAGCACGCTGAGCACCGGCCGGCCGCAGCCCGGCCCGCAGGGCAATCTGGACAGCTTTCGCGTCAGCAATGGCACGGTGCGCATCGAGGGTGCCGGGCTGTATGCCGGCCTGAGCAGCCACACTGCGATCTTCGCCCGCGCGGTCGAAATCAACGCCGGGCTGTGGGCCAGGCACCTGCGGGTGGTAACCGGTGCCAACCGCATCAGCGCCGACGGTGACACCGTGACCGCAGAGGCCGCCGACGCGGCCACCCGGCCACAGTTCGCGCTGGATTCGGCCCTGCTTGGCGGCATGTATGCCGGCAAGATCTTCCTGACCGGCACCGAGCACGGCGTTGGCGTCAACCTTGGCGGCAAGGTCACCGCCGGCGATGGCGGACTGGTGCTGCATGCCGACGGCCGGCTGGAAGTCAGCGGCACGGTGCACAGCGAGGGCAGCGCCCGGCTGCACAGCCACGAACGACTCGACAACCGCGGCGGAATCCTCACCGCCCGCGGGAACATCTCGCTGGACGGCGCACGGCTGAACAACGCCGGGGGGCGCATCGAATCGACAGCCGGGGCGCTGGACATGACGGCCCGCGCCGGCGGGATCGGCAACCGGGCGGGCCGGATCAAGGCCGCAGGGCGGATCGTTCTCACCAGCGACGGCATCGACAACCGGGGCGGCACCATTGCCGGACAGCAACTCGTCATCGATGCCCGCCAGGCAACGCTCGACAACCGGAACGGGGGGCTGGACGCCCGGGAGGACCTGAGCCTGAACGGCAGCAGTCACCTGGGCAACCGCCAGGGGCATATCCGTGCAGGCGGCCGGCTGGCCATCGGGACCCCTTCCACCCCGCTGCGGGGCATCGTCAATCACGACGGCGAGCTGCATGCCGGCCGGCAGCTGACCATCCATGCCGACCAGTTCGATGGTGACGGCCGGCTGTACAGTGGCGGTGATTTCCATCTGGCCGTGCATGGCGACCTCAGCCACGGCGGCACGTTGCGGGCAGGGGGGGATGCCACCGCACGGGTCGGCGGCATCCTCCTCAATCTGGGGCGAATGGAAACGGGCCGCCGGCTGACGCTGTCCAGCGCCCACCTTGCCAATGCCGGCCTGCTCGGCGGCGACGTCATCCGGTTATCCTCGACCGGCAGGGTGGAGAACCTGGGGCTGATCGACGGCCGCCGCGTCCATATCGGGGCCAGCCGGCTGAGCAACGATGCCGGGAACAGCCATGCCGCCATGATCACCGCCCGCGACCGCCTGGATATCGGCGTTCAGTCGCTGGACAACCATCCGCATGCCCGGATCTTCAGCGCCGGTGACCTGCTGATCGGGGGCGGGCTGGATGACAATGACCATGCCGGCGGCCGGGCCGGAAGCGTCGTCAACCGGGGCGCCACCTTCGAGGCGCTCGGCAGGCTGATCCTGCGGGCAACCCGCCTGCGCAATCTCCGCAACCGGGAATCCGGCACATCGATACCGGCCCGCATCCTGTCCGGCGGGCCGATGCTGCTGGACACCGGGCGGCTGACCAACGACGACAGCCTGATTCTCGCCAATCTGGCCGACAGGCCGGTCATCGTTCCGGCCCGCCCGCCGGCGCCGGAACCGACCGCCCCCGCGCCGGAGACAACCGTCCCTGCGCCGGAGACGGCCTGGGTGCCAGCCCCCCCCGCGCCGGAAACGGCCGGGGGGCCGGCTCCCCCTTTCCCGCCATGGCTGCACGACCGCTTCCGTGCGCAGCAAGAAGAGCGCGAGCGGCGTGCACAACTGACCGGCCGACGTTTCGACACCAGTCACCATGCCGATGAGGCCCGCTACCACGCCCGGCTGGCGCAAACACTTCTGCCCGCGCACGACTGGCAGCTGATTCCCGGTGTGGTACTGTCGGCCATGCAGATGGCACGGCTGACCGGACGCGTGCACCCCGGACTTTTCAGTCTGGGGGCCGACGGGCGGATCGACCTCGGCACCCTGCCCGGCCGCGGTCGGGATGCCGGTGCGAGCCGGCGTGACCGGCAAGAGGACGGCGCGCCCGTTTTCCGCTGAAAGCGCTTGTGCCGCAGCGATTTCCCCCCATCCAAAAAGCGGTTCTACAGCGCTATAATCCTTGGCAATGTCTACAGATCAAAAAGGGGAGAACACTATGTCGATGGCTGACCGCGACGGATTCATCTGGTTCGACGGCAAGCTCGTGCCATGGCGCGAAGCCACCACTCATGTGCTGACGCACACGCTGCACTATGGTCTTGGCGTGTTTGAAGGCGTCCGCGCCTACGAAACCGCCGAAGGCCCGGCCATTTTCCGCCTGCAGGACCATACCGACCGCCTGTTCCGCTCGGCGCACATCCTCGGCATCGACATGCCGTTCGACAAGGCGGCACTGAACGCCGCCCACCTCGATGTGGTCAGGGCCAACAAGCTGAAGTCGTGTTACTTCCGCCCGATGGCGTTCTACGGTTCGGGCAAGCTCGGCGTCGCACCGCCGAAGGGCGACGTGCACGTGATCGTGGCTGCCTGGGAATGGGGCGCCTACCTCGGCGAGGAAGGCATGAACCGCGGCATCCGCGTCAAGACCAGCTCGTTCGCCCGCCACCACGTGAACATCACCATGTGCAAGGCCAAGGCCAACGGCAACTACATGAACTCGATCCTGGCCAACAACGAGGCCATCAGCAACGGCTATGACGAAGCGCTGCTGCTGGACGTTGACGGCTATGTGGCCGAAGGCTCCGGCGAGAACGTGTTCATCGTCCGCAAGGGCAAGCTGTACACGCCGGACCTGACCAGCGCGCTGGAGGGCATCACCCGCGATACCGTGGTGACCATCGCCGGGGAAATGGGCCTGCAACTGGTCGAAAAGCGCATCACCCGCGACGAAGTCTACAGTGCCGACGAAGCGTTCTTCACCGGTACCGCCGCCGAAATCACGCCGATCCGCGAACTCGACGGCCGCCAGATCGGTGCCGGCAGCCGTGGCCCGGTCACGACCGAGATCCAGTCCCGCTACTTCGCCTGCGTGAAGGGTCAGGACGCCAGTCACCGCGAGTGGCTGACCCTGGTCAAGTAAACGTTATCCGGACGCGGAAACGCCGCCCGCGCGTTCCCGCTCCCGCCCACCCCTGTACGGAACCGAATCTGCAAATGGCTGAATTGAAAGAAAACCGCGCCAACTTCATCGAGATCACCGCGCATGACCTGCCGCTGCACTGCCCGATGCCGGGCATGGTCAAATGGAACGCCCACCCGCGCGTATTCCTGCCGATCCAGCAGCAGGGCGGCGTCTCCAGATGCCCGTACTGCGGCACCGAGTACAAACTGACCGGCCCGCTGCCGAGCGGCCACTGACGCGCGGCCCGCGCCGCGCGGGGGCAACGCGAACTGCGTTGGCCCGGGGCAATGCCTCTATAATCCGGCTTTCGCCCATGCCGGCCGCCAGGCCGGACGGGGCGATCCGAAAACGGCGACGGCATCGGCAGTCCGCGATGCCGTTACCCCCGGCCTTCGCCCCGCGAAGGCGCTCCGCTTCACCCGTGGTAGCGGGCGTGACTGCACGCCACCCCACGGGGGATCGCGTCTTTTGCCATTTATGAAGATCCTTGTCTGTTCCCCCGCCTGGGTCGGCGATGCCGTCATGGCACAGCCGCTGTACCGCCGCCTGCATGAGCGTCATCCCGGGCTTGAGCTGCACGTCCTCGCCCCGGCCTGGACGCTGCCGGTGCTGGCGCGCATGCCGGAAGTCGCCCGGTCGCACCTGAATCCGTTCGGCCATGGCACGCTGAAGCTGATCGACCGTCTTCGACTGGGCCGCAAACTGGCCCGCGAACACTTCGATCAGGTCATCGTGCTGCAGAATTCACTGAAATCGGCACTGGTTCCGTTCGCCACCGCCGCAAAACGGCGTACCGGTTATATCGGCGAAATGCGCTATGGCCTGCTGAACGACCTGCGCGAGCTGGACGAAAAAGCCCTGCCGGACATGGTCGGCCGCTTTGTCGCCCTCGGCGAAGATCGCGGCCAGCTGCCGCAACGACCGATCCCGCACCCTCGCCTGCGCACCGATCCCGCGTCGCAGATCGCCACCGTGGCCCGGCTCGGTCTCGATGCCGGCACCCCGGTAGTCGCCTTCTGTCCCGGCGCCGAATATGGCCCGGCCAAACGCTGGCCGGCCCGCCATTTCGCCACGCTGGCGCAGCAGTGCCGCGATGCCGGCATGCAGGTCTGGATTTTCGGCTCGGGCAAGGACCGGGACATCGCCGACGAAATCGTGCGTCTGGCCGGCGAGGACAGTGTGGTCAACCTGTGCGGCGTAACCCAGCTCGACGAGGCCATCGACCTGCTGTCACTGGCGCAGGTCGCCATCTGCAACGACTCCGGCCTGATGCATATCGCCGCGGCCCTGGACCTGCCGCTGGTCGCCATCTATGGCAGCTCCAGCCCCGATTTCACCCCGCCGCTGTCCGAACATGCCGAGATCGTGACCCTCAGCCTCGATTGCAGCCCGTGCTTCGAGCGCGTCTGTCCGCTCGGCCATATGGACTGCCTCAACAAGCTGGGGGCCGATATGGTATGGTCCGCACTCGATCAAGCCATTGCCAGAAAAACGAATGATTTTGCCCGTCCAGGACGATAACAGCCGTAAATCCGAACTGGTGCGCGTCGCCGCCGGTCTGTTCCGCGACCGCGGCTTCGAACGCACCACAGTCCGTGATATCGGCAATGCCGTCGGGCTCCAGTCGGGCAGTCTGTTCTATCATTTCCGCACCAAGGAAGAGATCCTGGTCGCGGTGATGGCGCTCGGCATCACCAGCACCACCGAGCAGCTGCGCGCCGCACTGGCGGCGGCCACGTCGCCGCGCGAAAAAGTGGCAGCCCTGGTCAACGTCCACCTGCACTCGCTGCTCGGTGAAAACCAGGCCGCACTGGAAGTGATGCTGTACGAGTGGCGCAGCGTGTCGCCGGAACAGAAACCGGGCCTGATCGTGCTGCGCGACCGCTACGAGGACCTGTGGCAGTCGGCGCTGGAAGAAGCCGTCGCCGCCGGCCTGATCCGCGCCGAAGACCCGCGCCTGCTGCGCCGCATGGTGCTGGGCTCGCTGCAGTGGAGCGTGCAGTGGTACAAGCGCGACGGCGACCTCAGCGTCGAGCAGCTGGCACAGCAGATGCTCGACATCCTGTTGCCGCCGCCGGACGGCCAGTAACCGGCTAGCGCGGTTTGCGGTCCCGCGTCTCGTAGCCGCGTGCCTCGACCGCGCGGCGCAGCTCGCCGACACCGATATCGACCAGCGCCGGCGCACCGGTCAGGCCGAACTCGATATGCGGCGGCAGGTCGGCGGTGCCGAAGCTTGGCAGGCACGACAGGCGCAGCGCCGGGTAGCGGGCGACCATCTCCTCCATCAGCCCGATCAGGTCGCCTTCGCGCGCCTGCAGGGCGACAAAGCCGTGCTCGACATCCGGTTCGTCATTGAACAGCCCCCGGTAATGGGTATCGAGCACCCACTCGATCATCGGCCATGCCATGCTCGGAAACCCCGGCACGAAGTGATGATTGCCGACGCTGAAGCCCGGAATCTGGTTGACCGGGTTCGGAATCAGCCGGCTGCCGGTCGGAAAATCGACCATGTGAATCCGGTGCGGATAGGCCTCCTCGCCAAAACGCGCCTCAAGAATCGCACGGCCGTCGGCATGCGTTTCCAGCTCCACGCCGGCCGCCGCCGCTGCGCAGGCCCGGGTGTAATCGTCCGGCGTGGCGCCGATGCCGCCAAAGCTGAACACCAGATCGTCCCCTGCCAGCGTGCGCTTGAGCGTCGCGGTAATGGCCTCCGGGGAGTCCGCCAGATACTCGGCCCAGTGGAGCCGCATGCCGCGTGCGGCCAGAATGCGGATCAGCGCCTGCAGATGCTTGTCCTGCCGCTTGCCGGACAACAGTTCGTCGCCGATGATGATTGCGCCTACCTTCATGAGGTCGACTCCGTGGCCGTGAATGGAGCGGGCAATCTATCTCTCCCGGTCTTTCCTGACAATGACCTGTCCCGATTCCCTCACCGTCGCGTAAAATCCCTGCATGCTCAATGAACGCGCGCAACGCCTGCTCAAATCGCTTGTCGAACGCTATATCGCTGACGGCCAGCCGGTCGGTTCGCGGACGCTGACCCAGATTTCCGGTCTCGACATCAGCCCGGCGACCATCCGCAACATCATGGCCGACCTGGAGTCGATGGGACTGATCGTCAGCCCGCACACCTCCGCCGGACGGGTACCGACCGCCAGGGGTTATCGCGTGTTCGTCGACAACCTGCTGACCATCCAGCCGATCGACCATATCGCCCGCCAGCAGATGGAACACGAGCTGCACCCCGACAGCCCGGCGCGGCTGGTCGCCGCCGCCTCGCAACTGCTGTCCGACCTGACCCATTTCGCCAGCGTGGTGGTCACGCCGCAGCGTGCCGACATGGCCTTCCGCCAGATCGAATTCCTGCGTCTGTCCGACCGCCGCGTGCTGCTGATCATCGTCACCCAGCTTGGCGATGTGCAGAACCATTTGCTGTTCACCGAACGCGACTACACCGCATCCGAACTGACCGAGGCGGCCAATTTCCTCAATCGCCACTACGCCGGCCAGTCGCTCGCCACCATCACTGTCGAACTGGAAAGCGAACTGGCCCGGCTGCAGGGGCATATCGCCCGGCTGATGAGTGCGGCCATCGATGCCGGCAAGAACTCGCTGAACAGCCAGGCCGACACGGTCGTGGTCAGTGGCGAACGCAATCTGCTGACCATCGACGAACTGACCAGCGACCTCGGTTCGCTGCGTCAGCTGTTCGACATGTTCGAGCACAAGACCGAACTGCTGCGTCTGCTGAGCCAGAGCCGCGGCGCCCAGGGCGTGCAGCTGTTCATCGGCGACGAATCCGGCGTCCACACGCTGGACGGCTGTTCGGTGGTCACCGCACCGTATTCGATCAATGGCCAGCTGGTCGGCACGCTGGGCGTGATCGGCCCGACACGCATGGCCTACGAACGGGTGATCCCGATCGTCGACATCACCGCCCGGCTGGTGTCCGGCGCGCTGTCCCACTCCTGAATTCCCTTTGACCGGCGCCGATGGCGCCATTCCGACAGGATGCTGTAATGAAACGTCTGCTGCTCCCCGCCCTCTTCGCGCTCGCCGCCCCCGCCTTCGCCGACGAGGCGCTGCTCGCCCGTCCCGAGGCCCAGGCCTTCGTGGAGCGCACGGCCAGAGAGCAGGGACTCGACCGCGCGGCAGTGGCCGACGCACTGCGCCAGGCCGTGATCAAGCCGAACATCGTCGGCATTCTCGACCGCCCGAGCACCGCCCGGCCGTGGTACCAGTTTCGCCCGGCCCACGTGAACACCCGGCTCGCCAGCGAAGGCGCCGCCTTCTGGCAACAGAACGCGAGCTGGCTGGAACTGGCGGAGAACCGCTACCAGGTCGACCCGGCGGTCATTGTCGCCATCATCGGCATCGAGACCGGCTATGGCCGCAACATGGGCAGCTTCCGCGTGCTCGACGCGCTGGCCACCATCGGCTTCAACTACCCGCGCCGCGCCGACTACTTCCAGGGCGAGCTATCCGCCTTCCTGCGCCTGGCACGCGACGAGAACGGTGACCCGACATCGTTCAAGGGGTCGTACGCCGGCGCGATGGGCATGCCGCAGTTCATGCCGTCCAGCTTCCGCAAATGGGCGGTGGACCTGAACGGCGATGGCAAGCGCGATATCTGGAGCACACCGGCCGATGCCATCGGCTCGGTCGCCAACTACCTGCAGCAGCACGGCTGGCAGCATGGTGCCGACATCCTGCTGCCGGCAGCGCTGCCGGCCGGCCTTGCCGATACACTGGCGGCCGACAAGTTCAACCTGCACTACAGCGTTGGCGAACTGAAGAAAATGGGGGTGCAGATCGACGCCGACATCGCCGACCCGGTACTCGGCGTGGTGTTCCCGCTGGAAGTTTCCGCCGGCAACACCCAGTATTGGCTCGGTTTGCAGAACTTCTACACCATCACCCGCTACAACAAGAGCACGCTGTATGCGACTGCTGTCGCCCAGCTGTCGCAGGACATCGCCCAGCGGCGCGGCGCGCAACTCGCCGTGCAATAAACTGCGAACAATGGCGGCAGACGGCCCGGCTTCCTGCCGCCATTGTAGCGAACGGTATTTACCGATCCGTTTTATTTACCGGACAACAAGTATCTGCTTTATCTGCCCGGGCAATTCCAATTACAGATTCAGAATTAACCTGTCCAGAAGCAGTACTCCCTCATTTCATTCCGTTAGCCGCTGACTCTAAATATCACCCTTGCCGTTTTTGTTTCTTCATTCAGACGCAAGAGGCTGATATATGCACTGCCCGTTTCTTTCCGTATCAGGTCGCCAGTGCCGGAGGCTGGTCCGGCGCTGCCGATACCTGTATGCCAGTGGCCTTCATATCGGCAGCACCGTGGGCATTGCCGTCATGATGGGCTGCGCTCCCCTGAGCAAAGCGGCAGACGTGATCGGCGACCCCGTCAGGGCACGCGGGCAGGACGCCACGCCACAAACCGACAGCCCCCCGTGCGACGCGACCGAGCCCGGATACACAGGCCCGTGCCCCGCCCCGTCACCGGGTGCCCGCCCACCGGTCAGCTATGGCAGCATGGCCGCCGTAGCGGGACTGGCTGCAGCGGGTATCGCCATCACGGCCCGTGGAGACCGCGGCACCACGCCGCATGTCGACACCATGCCTCTCCCGGACACGGCCAACCCGGCGGCCCCCGCAGACAGCACCCACAAGGTGTCGAGCCGCCCTCGTACCCCTCCTCCCGCGGGTGGGCCTGATCCACAGCGCCCCTCCAAACCTGGCGACAAACCTGACGACAAGCCCGGTGACAGGCCCGGTGACAGGCCCGGAAGCCAGCCGGAAGTCATTGCCGACGACCGCAGCATTTCCAGCGAACAGGATGCCATCACCGCCTTCGATGGCACGACCGTCGTGCTGAAAGGTACCATCCGCGTCCACGGTACCTTCCCCCATACCCCGACTGTCGTCCGGGTCGATCGCGGCGGCACGCTGAACGTGGACGAAGCAGCCAGTCTGGACACGGCCGGGCTTGACGTGGCCAGCCCGGTCTCGCGTCCTTCCCGGCACGCACTGATGCAGGCGGCCGGCCAGGGCTCGATGCTGCGCAACAACGCTACGCTGACCCTGCCGGGAGGGGCCGGACTGGCTGCCGTCAGGCAGGCCCGGGTCGAGAACCATGGCCTGCTGTCGTCCCGGTTGTCCTCGCCGCCCCGGCCCGGCACCGATGGCCGGCAAAGACCGCCGCAGGGGGCCTATGCCCTTGCCGCCATCGGCAACGGTTCCGGAGCCAGCAACAGCAAGGCATTGTTCGTCTCACTGTCCACGGAGGTCTCCGCGCACCAGTACGACCACCTGGCCACCCACCACGTCCCGTCCCAGTTCAGTGGCAGGCGTCCCGGGATCACCGCCATGGTTGCCCTCAATGGCGGCAGGGCGGACAACGAGGCAGGTGCCACCATCCAGGCCGAAGGCATCGGTGCCGGCGGGATGAGCGCCAGTAATGGCAACCACGCGTCCCGACCACACTCCATCGCGCGGAATCTGGGCAGCATTACCGTCAACCCGGCCATCGGCGGCCATCTTTCCGTACATTACCTTCCCATCACGGGTGACGCTGGCGACAAAATCCCCCTCGCCCCGTACGAATACGCAGCGGGCATGTCGGTCGGGTCGCGCGAAGGCAACCAGAACACGCGGTTCGCCATCAATGCCGTCGCCATCAACAAGGGCACCATTACCGTCCACAATGCCGGTGTCGGCATGGTGGCCAGCGGCGAAGGCGGGCTGGCCATCAACCAGGGCACGATACGGCTGGTCAGCGACCCCGGCGTCGAGACACCGGCAGGCAGCCTGTTCGGCATGCAGGCACTGAATCACGCCACCATCCTGAACGACCACGACGGCACGATCGAAATCAGCACGCCAGCCGGCAAGGCATTCCGGCGCCTGGACGGCGGAATGCTGCTGAATCGCGGCAAGGTGCTGCTGCTCGATTCGCCGGTTGCACCCGGCGAGCCGGCATGGGGCTCGGTCGCCGACGCCGGACTCACCGATCTGGCTGGCGAGGGGGATCTGCTGAGCCCGGAAGATGGCCACACCCGGCTGGAGCGGCCGCGGTTCTCCCCCGGCATCAAGCCGGAAACCGCCCCCTCCACGCTCCGCAATCCGGGCAATCTGTCACTCAACGGGCACCGTCTGACCCTGGCTGGCAAGGACACCCTGAGCAATACCGGCACCATCGGCGATGGCACGATCACGACGCTGCACGGCAGCGCGCTGCATAACCGGAACCTGTTCGACCGGGTCGTGCTGCGTGCTTACGGCCCGGTATACAACGAGCCGGACGGTCACGTCATTCTCGGCAGCACGAGCCCCAGCCTGGCTTTTTCGCTGCACAACGCCGGCAGGATGTATCCCGGTCAGCTGGAGCTGCACGGAGAGTTCACCAATGTCCGGGGGAGCTCGATCCACCTGACGCCGGGAGCCGGACTGTTCCTGCATGCCGGCGTGTTCAGCAATGCCGGTGACATCCGCACGGCACTCAGGCCCGACCAGTCTGCCACCGCGGATCAGGCCCTGCTGACCCTTCCGCGCAGCGCGCTGGACCGCGAGATCATCAACACCGGCACGATAACGATGGCAAATGATGTGGCAGTCCTCAGGACGACTGCCGCCTCGCGCGCCGCGACCCGCACGCCATTCATCAACCGCGGCACCATCCGCTTCGACAGCGGGCATCGCACGACAACCGCCCTGGAGGCCGGCCACAACGGGCTCGACATCCTGAACGATACCGGGGCCACGCTCGAGATCGACGGCGACAAGGCCGTGGGGATGTACAGCGATGCCGACGCGCAGCTGGTCAATCGCGGCACCATCACCGTCGGCAAGCCGGGCAGTCCCCATACCGGTCTGGTGGCAATGGCACTGGGGCCACACGCCACCGGCACCCTGGTCAACGACAGTACCGGCCTCATCATCATCAATGCCGGGCAATCCCACGCTTTCCATATTGCCGGACCGGACGGCGCGCTGGTCAATCGCGGCAAGATCCTGCTGCAGTGCGGCAAGGAAGACGGGTGCGACACCTTCAGGGACGCGTCAACCCGGGCACGGGACATGACCGGCACCGAAACGGACCGGGCCCTGATCTTCCCGCCCCGGTTCCTGGCCACCAGCGACGGCGCCGGCGCGGCCGGCATCCGGTCGACCTCACTGGACCACTACCAGATCGGTACCAGCGCCAGCAGCGCCGGCACGCTGTCCGGCGATTATCTGGCGCTTGGCCACGACGTCCGCATCGATACCGGTTTTACAGCCGGCACATCGGCCAGGCAGCAGGTCTATCCCAAGCTCGTCACCGGCAAGGGGCTGAGCGGCGCCGGCAATATCCGTTCGACCACCGTGGTCTGGGAAGCGCGGGGCTACCATGACAACGACGGCGATATCGGCGTCACCCTGGTCAAGAACGACTACCGCGACCTGATTGCCGACGCGTCGCTGGCACCGGTCGCCAGCGCCCTGGAGCGCAGCTACGGGCGCGGCAGACTGTTCTCCAGCCTGGAACTGCCGGGGCGTGAAGATTTTGCCCGCGCGCTGCGCCAGCTGTCCGGCGCCGGCTTTGACCGGTCACTGCGGGCCGTGCCCACGCTGGAACACCGTTTCGACCGGATGGCCGACAGCGTGGCCGAGGATGCCACCGGCTTCGGCTTCAGGCTGCTCGGGCGCGGCGAACGCGGCAGCCGGCTGGGTGCGTCAGCCTACGACATGGTCGCGCTGCAGCAGCGCTTTGCACCCGGCACGGCGCAACTGGCGGTGCGCTACGGTTTTGCCCGCGTGTCGCCGGGCAGCAGCAAGGACCGCGAGCAGGGACTGGACGGCAGCAGCCAGTACCTTGGCGCCCGCTATGCGCGGCCGCTGACGACCGGGCTGGCCGTGGAGGGCCACCTCGACTACTTCCTGCACCAGTACCGCACCCGGCGCACGCTCGACTATGGCACGGGGAGCAAGGCGGTCAATTACCGGGCGCGGGCCGATCACCGGCGCGACCAGCTGGGGGCCCGGCTGAACCTGGCGCTGGCACAGCCGGTCGGCGGTGCGGTGCTGACCCCGCTGCTTGGCGTCAGGCTGCGCTACCAGCGAGACGGCGCACTGCGGGAACGCGACGCCGGGGCCTTCGGGCTGCGGGTGACGTCGCGGCACGATGTGGCGCTGGAGGCGCTGCTGGGATTGCGTTTCAGCCATGACGGGCGGGATTCGCGGTCGCGAGGCTGGCAGCTGGATGCACAGTTCCATGGCCGACCGGCCATGCTGCGTCAGGCCGGCCGGCGGGAGGCGAGCCTGGCCGGTGCGCCGGATGCCCGCTTTGCCCTGGCGGCGGAGGATGGCCGGCGCCGCTTCGGCTACGACGGTCGGCTGGGCTTCAGCCACCAGGGACGCCACGGGCGCTTCAGCCTGGAGGGCTACCTGAGTCGCGACGACGGCAGTCAGGACCGCGGCGTGATGGCGAACTGGCGGCTGCTGTACTGAGCC